>JBCDIP010000202.1:0-6059 GCA_038748855.1 Pseudomonadota bacterium | reverse complement strand
GCGGCACCGAGGTTGGCCTCGCCGCATGGCTCTCTCCGGTCACCATTGCGGCAGTGGCCACTCTCTTGGGGCTGCCCATGACCATCTTCGGCAATGAGCTGTGCATCCGCTATGGCCGCCGGCTGATCGTCATTCTGGTGATGCTCATCACGGCAGCCCTCGCCATCGCCTCCGGCGCCTCGAGCCATCTGACCTACGGCATCGCTGCGTTCTTCATCGTGGCCTACAACGCGGCCATCATGGCGGACAGCTCAGCGATCACCGCCGGCGCGCTCAGCAACGCAGCACCGGGCCTGCGCGGCGCCACCATGGCGCTGCATTCCACTTTGGGCTTTGCCGGTGGGGCCGTGGGACCGTTCATCGTGGGTGTGGTGCTCGATCAGTTCGGCGGGGCCATGTCGCCCATGGCCTGGACCATTGCTTTGGGCCAAATGGCGCTGGTGGGCGTAATCTGCCCGTTGCTGATCAAGGTTATGCGGCCCGAAGGGGCCGTGGGTGACCGGGACGAGCCGGCTGCCAGGTAATCCGCCGCGTCCTGTCTCCCTCCGTCATCCCCACGAAAGCGGTGACCCAGGGGCGCGTCGCTCTGGGCCCCGGATAATTGCTGACGCAAATTCCGGGGTGACAAAACCAAAGATGACGGATGCGGGCACCGCCCTCAATACCAAGCATCTTCCATGCTGGACTTGCGCTCATCCACATACGCTTCCAGAGCCTCGCGCTGTGCAACGTCCATCTCAGGCGCCTCATAGTCCTTCAACATCTGCTTCCAGCGCTCATTGGCCCGCACAGCGCTGTCTTTGCCCCCCTCATCGCTCCACTGCTCAAAGCTCTCTGAGTTGGACATTTGCGCTTCGTAGAACGCCGTCTCATAGTTTGCCAGCGTATGGGCGCAGCCGAGGAAGTGCCCGGCCGGTTCCACCTCCAGATAAGCCCCCTGCGCCAGGGCGTTCTCGTCCGTAGAAAGCCCGGAAGCCATAACCTGATAGGCTCCCAACCGATCAGCGTCCTGCAGCAGCTTCTCATACCCGGTCACCAAGCCGCCCTCCAGCCAGCCGGCCGAATGCAGCACAAAATGCGCGCCCGCCAGGAAGGTGGAATGCAAGCTGTCAGCGCTCTCAAAGGCCGCTTGGGCATCGGGGATTTTGGAGGCGGTCAGACTGCCCCCGCACCGCAAGGGAACGCCAAGCCGCCGCGCCAGTTGACCAACCGCATAATTGGACATCACCGGCTCGGGCATACCGAAGGTGGGCGCCCCGCTCTTCAGGCTCATGGAGGAAAGGAAGTTTCCCAACACAAACGGCGCGCCGGGACGCACCACCTGGCTAAATGCACCGCACGCCATGCCCTCGGCCATAGCCTGGGCCACAGAGGCCGCCGTGGTCACCGGCCCCATGGCACCGCTGAGGATGAACGGCACCACCACGATCCCCTGGCCGTTGCCGCAGTAGGTCTGAATGGCTTGTGTCACCACCTTGTCCACCAGCAGAGGCGAGTTGGTGTTCACATTGCCCATGATCACGCAATTGTCCTGCATGAACGCATCGCCAAAGACGAGGCGCGCCATGGCCACACAATCTTCAGCCCGCGACTGCTCAGTGATGGCGCCCAGAACTGGCTTGTCGCTCAAGGTGAAATGCGCAAGCAACATGTCCATGTGGCGCTTGTTCACCGGAGTATCGCAAGGCTCGCAGGTCACATGGCCGCTATGGTGCAGCGAAGGCAGCATGTAGGTGAGCTTGACTAGGTTCTTCAGATCATCAAGCGTGCCGTAGCGCCGCCCCTGGTCGAGGCAGCGGACAAACGGCGGCCCGTAGACCGGCGCAAACACGGTGTTCTTGCCGCCGATCTTCACGCTACGTGCGGGATTCCGCGCATGCTGGGTAAACTCGCTCGGGGCGGTTTTCAGCAACTCGCGCGCCATCCCGTTCGGTAGACGCACGCGGGTGCCCTGGACGTCGGCCCCGGCGCTCTTCCAAATCTCCAAGGCTTTGGGATCATCGCGGAACTCAATACCATTTTCTTCCAAAAGCCAGTCGGCCTGCTGCTCAATGCGCACCAGGGCCTCTTCGTCCAGAAACTCATAGTAGGGGATGTTGCGGGTGATGTAGGCCGGCGCGGCCACGGCCGGGCCGCTGGAGGCCCGCCGGTCCCGGCGCTGACGTCGTGATGTGGATTGCCGCATGGCTCAAAAGTCTCTGGCGTTGTTCAAACGCGATCCTACGAGGAAGCAGCGGATTTGTAACGATTGAAAAATCTAGAGGTTTGCATAAGATGATATTATGCAACGCCTGATCAAGCACATCCATTCACCGGCCGCCCTTTTCGCCTTTGAGGCCGCGGCCAGGCACTTATCGTTCACCCGCGCGGCCAGGGAACTGAACGTGACGCAACCGGCGGTGAGTCAAGCCGTAAAGCGGATTGAGGACGCCCTGGGCGCACAGCTGTTTCAGCGCGAGCACAGGGCGCTCTCGCTCACGGAAGCAGGAGAACGCTTCTACGATGACGTATCATATGGATTGATCCATATCCGGCGCTCGGTGGAGCGCATCACAACCCAGCGCCAGGACCGGCATGTGACCTTGTCGGTGACCACAGCCTTTGCCAACTATTGGATGGTGCCGCGCCTGGGCGCGTTCCGGGAGCTCAATCCGGATGTGGACCTGCGGGTGCAGACCACCAACAAGGATGTGGACATCGCAACGGAATCCATCTCCCTGGCCGTTCGCCTGGGCGATGGCACCTGGCCGGGATATCAAACGGCCCCTCTGGCAAACGAAGAGATCTTTGCCGTGTGCAGCCCGGCTTACCTGGAACAGCGCACCCGGCCTCAAGAACCTGCCGACCTTCTGAGCCACAGTCTAATCCACCTGGAGGAACCGTTCCGGCCCCGCGCCACCTGGGCAGATTGGTTCGCCCAAGCCGGAGTGAGCTACCGGGATGAAGGCGAAGGCCTGCGCCTCAACGACTATGCTCTTGTGATCCAGGCGGCCATTGCCGGACAAGGCATCGCCTTCGGGTGGCGCCACATTGTGGAGCGCCTGATTGCTCAGGGGGTGCTGACGAAGGCGCTGGAGGCCAGCTTCCGGTCTGATCAGACGTTCTGTGTGGTGTGGGCAGACGCCTCCCCGCTCAGCGCGGAAGCCGTTCGGGTGCGCGACTGGCTGGTGTCACAGGCGTCGGTTGATGCCAAAGGATAAGATCACCATTCCCAACATCACCACACCGGCGGTGATGAAAACCACCTGAATGGGAAAGAAGATCAACAAGAGCGCGAAGACGCCTGCATGGCTGATCTCAGCAAAGTCGCGCTGCGTGGAGAAGATCGGCGTCATGGCCGTGCGTTGAGAGGGTTTGCAGGCCCTTAGGAACAGCGCATTGCCGTAACCATCAACGATCGCCATGGAGAGCGTGGCGAGCAGCAGGAAGCCCGTCGCCACCCAGGGCGTATGCGCCAGGAAGCCGGCCGCCAGCATGCCGGTGGCTGCCACCGGGAAACAGAAGAGCGAAACCGCCCGGATGCCAAAGCGCCGTGCGCACCAGCCCCAGACCGGCATGACCAGAAGAAAGGCGGAGCCGATCCCCACCAGCGTCCCACCCACTGCGGCGCCCAGCCCGGTCTGCACGGCAAACAAGGGCGTGTAGATGTTGAAGACACCCCAAAAGAAGCCTCTGCCGATGCCATGAAGCCACGCCAGTACGAGCCGTGGCTGCGCCATATACTGGCGCACATGGGCCCAGGACGCTGCCGTCGCCCGGCGCGTCTCCGACTGGATCACGGGCGCATTGCCGAACTTCAGCGCCCAGAAGTAGATCAACAGGCACACACCCGCCACACCGCTCGCCGCAAAGGGCGCCCACGGGCCCCACACCTCTTCAAGTTTCACACCGATGAGCGGGCCGAAAGTCCATCCTAAGCCGATGAACAAGAGCCTGAGCGGCTCTGAACGCCCGATCTGTTCGCGGCGCACATGATCCATGATGTACATGGAGAGGACTGAGAAGAAGATGGCGGTGCCGAGCGCCCTGATGATGAAGCCGAACACCTGGGCCGGCACAAGCTGCAGCATGAAGAGCGCAGTGGCGGCCACCAGCATCACGAGGCCGGCATAGGCGAGACGCGCACGGCCCAACAGCACCGAAAGCTTGGGGATGAACAACGCCACTGCCAACGAGACCACAGAGCCAATCAGAATGAGCGTGCTCACACTCTCATCATTGCCGAACAGGGCCTGGGTCTGAATGGGCAACGCGGCCGCCACAAAGGCCCGGGTGAGCGATTCAAAGCCGCTCATGATGGCGAAGGCATTCGCTCCGGGTGTGGTGAGACGTGTGGTCCAGACTGGTGGCCTGATGGACATGGATGGCAGCGTTTCAGCAAAAGGCGGGGCTCAAGAGCCCCACCCTAACAGTGTTGCAGCCAGCGTCCAGCGTTCAGATCAGGCGATCACTCGTAGCGGATGATGGTCACGGACGGGCTGGGCTTGAAATCCCGAACACCACGGGCCCGCGGCATCACCAAGGTGCGGGAGATGACCACAGCATCCTTGCCTTTGACCACCTTGCCTTTGGAGACCTCCACCACGTTGCGGCGCACGCGGTAGGTCTTCTTGAATCCTGTGAAGCGCTGGCCGGTATACTGCTTCTTAAAGCCCAGATAGCGCTGGCCGAGCGCCCGCTTGCGGCGGAACGAGCGGCGCGATGGTCGCACTGTGGTGACCGTGAAGGTTTTCACCGTCTCCTCGTCGCTGTCAAAGGTCACAGCATCCAAATCGCTGATTTTGGGAACCTTGTTGGCTCTCGGCCGCGGCGCGGTGAAGATCTTGACCGTGCCTTTAACGCTGTGATGGCTCCTGTCGGCGGACCAAATGCGCGGACCGGCATCGGCCGACACGGCGCCGAACCCCAGCAAACCCAATCCAAAACTAAGGGCAGCCGCAGAAAGTGTCGTTCGCTTGATGATCATCCCCATTACTCTCCTGTCGGGCGCGGCCTCCTCGACATGGAGCCTTCACCTTGCACCGCGCCTGCCCGGAAGTCCAGCTGTCATTTCCGCAGGAGGTTAACGCCGTCAGGGGCCGCTTGCATGGCGCGGGCTCGTCCGCCAAAGTACTTGGTGTTATGGAAGCGCTTACAGGCCTTATCCTTGCCTCGCTCGCCCTTATGGGCTCGCCCGGTCCGGCCACCATGAGCATGGCCGCCACGGGGGCAGCCTTTGGGTTCGGACGCGGCGTGCCTTATCTCCTTGGCATCAATCTGGGGACAACCTGCGTCCTCATCATGATCGCCCTTGGGATCACCGGTCTCATCTTGGCGATCCCGGGTGTTGCGCCCGTGCTGATTGGCCTGGCCGCGCTCTATATCCTTTATCTCGCCTTCAAGATCGCCACAGCCCCGCCCCTGTCTGAACAAACGGGCTCTGAGGATGCGCCCCGCCTATGGAACGGGCTTGCCCTGGCGCTGGCCAACCCGAAGGCCTACGCGGCGATTGGGGCCGTCTTTTCCAGCTTCATTCTCATCGAAGGCCAGCCCGCCACAGATGCGGCCCTTAAGGTGGCGATCCTGACGGGCATGATTTTTGTCATCAACTCGGTTTGGCTGGCGGTGGGCGCCTCTTTGGCTCGGCTCTTCCAGTCCCCGTCCATGAGCCGAGCCATCAACATAGGCTTCGCCCTGCTCCTGGTGGGCTCAGTGCTCTATTCGCTCGTTCTCTAAGGATCACTCACTATGACAGACTTGGCACAGGACAGTTTGGCCGCCGCCCGGGCCCCGCTCACGAAAGCCAAGTCCATGCCCGCCGGCTTCTACACGTCTGAAGAGATCTTCAAGGCGGAACGGGACAACATCTTCCTGAAGCACTGGTCCTTTGCCGGCCGTGAAGATCAGTTGCCGATGCCGGGCGACTACAAGGCCATCGACACCCCCGGAGGACCGGTGGTTTTGCTGCGCGGCGAAGATGGGCGTTTGCGCACCTTTGCCAATTTCTGTCGCCATCGGGGCTCTATTCTTCTTGAAGGCACCGGCAACTCCCGCCGCATTGTCTGCCCCTACCATGCCTG
>JBCDIP010000201.1:0-6094 GCA_038748855.1 Pseudomonadota bacterium | reverse complement strand
TTGTTGAAGCCTTCGAACACTTCCTTGGTCAACAGGCCCTTCAGGGTCTTGCTGTCGCCGTCGGCGACTGCGGTAACGATCATCTCATAGGCGAGGCGGGCACCATCTAAGAAAGTTTTGGGGTGGAAGCTGTTGTCTGCTTCGTGAATTGCCTGCAACGTTTCGGCAAGCGCGCTGCCTTGCTTGGCGTGCCCTTCCCAAATGGGTGTCTCCGGCTCTTGGCGGGCTGCGGCGGCACGCTCTGCTGCATCTTCGGTTCCCGGAAGAGGTACCACGTTGTCATTAGACGACTTGGAATCTTGGTCCCTGGGCAGCCCGAAAGCATCAAAGGGCTTGCGTTCATGACCGGTGCGCCGCCCAAGAACGCTGCGCAGGCGCAGGAAGATTACCACCGCAATGGCGAGGATCAATAAATTGAGAGGATCGAGTGCTTCGTTCATACTGTCAATCAGGCCTCTTAGCCTTAGAAAACCATCCCGTGGGTGAATATGCTTCGGCGCGCGGATTTAGGTTTCCACATTTGCCGAGTCCCGTTTTGATACCATATATGAGTTAGAACACTTAGTCCAACAAGCGGTTGTGACAAAAAGGCCTTCTAGCCTATGGCGTTGGCCCTTATACAGGCAAAGGGTATCCGGTGCGTTTTATCTTTCTGTTGATTTTTATCTTGGTGCCGATCCTAGAGATCTGGTTGTTTATCCAAGTGGATAGCCTAATTGGGCTGTGGCCCACGCTCGCCTCTGTGGTACTCACCGCGGTGATCGGCACCTGGCTGATGCGCATGCAGGGCTTTCAGGTGCTGATGCAGGCGCGGGGCGCCCTGGAACAATCGCAGTTTCCGCTTGAGCAGGTGATCCACGGGGTCTTTCTGCTGATTGCAGGCCTTTTGTTGCTGACGCCGGGTTTTTTCACCGATGCCATTGGTTTTGCCTGCCTTGTCCCCCCGCTCAGACTGGTGGTGGCCTATGCGGTTTGGAGTAAGCTGAAAGATCACGTGCATGTGGTCCACCCGGGCATGGGCCCTGAGGCCCAGCGCCGCGATCGGCCGCGCGGCGGGACGGGCCCGGTGATTGACGGTGAAATCATCGATGATGATGTCAAAGAGGACCCGCCACGCCCAGGCGACCCGAACTCGCCCTGGCGGCAGTAAGGTGCGGATTTCCTAGCTCTTGCGGGCTGTGCGGAGACGTGATAGCCACGGCCTGATTTTCCTAATCCTTGAACCGGTTTCAGCCTAAAGACACACCATGGCTGCGGCCCGTTTCAACAGAAAGCTCATCAAACATGGCCACAGAACCGCAATCCGTCCCAAATCCTGATGGCGAGGGCGCCTCACAAGGCAATGGCGCTGCCCCCTCCATGAACATTATGGGGCAATACCTCAAAGACCTGTCTTTCGAAAACCCACACGCGCCCCAGTCTCTGAACAACCCGGAGGCGCAGCCGCAAATCGATATTTCTGTGAACGTGAACGCCAAGACGCTGGCGCCCACCGACTATGAGGTCGAGCTGCAATTGGGCGTTAAGGCCATGGACGGTGAGACGGCCGTTTTTCAGGCTGAGATGCAGTATGCCGGGATCTTCCGTCTTGAGAACATCCCTGAAGAGCATATGCATCCGATCGTTCTGATTGAGTGCCCACGCATGCTGTTCCCGTTCGCCCGCCACATTCTGGCAGATGCGATCCGCAACGGCGGCTTCCCGCCCCTGATGCTCGATCCGATCGATTTCGGCGCCATGTATCAGCAGCGCATGCAAGAGGCGGCGGAAAACGCGGACGCATAACCAGAACCACCGAGAGGGCCGAAGTCATGCACAGGGTAGACGCAAACGGAACGCACATTCCCGCCCTTGGCTTTGGCACCTGGACGCTGGAAGGCGATGACGCCAAGAGCCTGGTGTCGGAGGCTTTAGACTGCGGCTACCGGCATGTGGACACCGCGGCCATGTATGGCAATGAGGCCGCGGTAGGCCAGGGGATCAGGGCCAGCGGTTTGGGCCGTGATGATGTCTTTCTCACCACCAAAATCTGGCACACGGACCTGGCGGCAGGCGATCTGAAAGCATCGCTTCAGGCGTCCCTCGATCGTCTCCACTTTGACCAGGTGGATCTTGCTTTGATCCATTGGCCTTCCTCCAACGGGGTGCCGCTCGAAGAGAGCATTGAGGCGCTGAACGCCTGTCATGCTGAAGGCTGGGCCAAGCACATTGGTGTGTCGAACTTCCCGGTGAAGCTCTTGGATCAGGCCGTCAGCCTCTCCCCGCAAAAATTGGTGTGCAACCAGGTGGAGTATCACCCGATGCTCAACCAGGATGCTGTGTATGGTGCGTGCCGTCGGCATGGCATGGCCATGGTGTCCTATTGCCCGCTCTATCGTGGCGGGGATGCTTTTACCGCAGCACCGGTTGCCGACGCTGCTACAGCCCATGGAAAGTCTCCAGCGCAGATCATCTTGCGCTGGCATGTTCAGCAAGATGGGGTGGTGGCAATCCCGCGCACGCGCACACCATCGCGCATCCCGGAAAACTTGGCGATCTTCGACTTTGAGCTGAGTGCCAGCGAGATGTCCGCCATCAGTGCTATGACGGCGGCGGGCAGCAGGATTTGCGACTTCGCCTTCTCACCTGAGTGGGACTGACGCGCTAGCCCAGAACCACGCGCCCTTCACGCTTGGCGCGGGCAACATAGTCCTTCAGCTCATCATCAATGGCCACATCGATTGTCGGCTGCTCGTAATCTCTCAGAAGCTGCTTCCAGATCTCGTTGGCCCGCTGCTCTGCGGTTAAGCTGCCGCGCTCCATCCAGGTTTCGTAACTGTCCCAGTTGGAGACCAGCGGCGCATTGAACGCGTTTTCATAGCGCTCCATGGTGTGGCTGGTCCCGAAGAAGTGGCCTGCCGGGCCCACATCGCGCACCGCTTCCAGAGCCAGATCTGGGGTTTCCACTGAGAACGGCTCCATGTAAGCCGCCATCATCTGCAGCATTTCAGCATCAATGATGAGCTTCTCAAAAGACGCCACCAGACCACCACAGAGCCATCCGGCCGCGTGGTTGATCATATGCGCCTGACCGGTCATGGCGCCCCACAGGGCCATCATGCTCTCATATGCGGCCTGCGCATCGTTGGTGTTGGCTGAGGTGACGTTTGAGGAGCGGAACGGCACACCGATATGGCGCGCCAGCTGGCCGGAAGCTTGCGCGGCCTGGGCGTATTCCGGGGTGCCAAATGCGGGCGCACCCGTCTTCATGTCCACGTTGGACGTGAAGCCGCCATACATCACCGGCACGCCGGGGCGCACCAGCTGGGTAAGGGCGATCCCCACCATGGCCTCCGCATGCTGCTGAGACAGGGCGCCAGCAAGCGTAACCGGAGACATGGCGCCAGCCAGCGTAAACGGTGTGATCACGGCCGCCTGGCCATGTTCCGCCATGGTCATGAGACCTTCAGCCATGGGAACGTCGAGCTGCAGCGGCGAGTTTGTGTTGATGATGCAGGCAAAGACGGGGATGTCTTTCAGCTGCTCAACGCTCTTGCCCAGACTGATCGCTGCCATGTTGATGGCGTCCATCGCCTGGGCCCGGCCCATGCCCCAGGGCTGCCAGTTCTTATCGGTGAGTGTGATCTCCGCGTAGAAGAGGTCCAAGTGCCTGGTCTCTGCAGGCAAATCGAGTGCTTCAAAGCCGCCGCCGCCTTCCTGGTGGATGATGTTGAGGCTCTGGATCAGGCGCATGAAATCGCACATCTCTGCGTATGTTCCTGCGCGGCGTCCCTTATCCAGATCCATGCAGTAAGCCGGGCCGCCCACGGCTGTGAACACCGCATTGGGGCCGCCAAACGCGATGTTGTGCTGAGGGTTGCGGGCCGTCAGCTCGAACTGACTTGGGGCTTTGGCCACCGCTGCCTCCAGGCCTTGCCGGTCAAACCGCACCAACATGCTGTCGTCGTCCACCTGAAAGCCGGCGTCGGAGAACACTCTGCGCGCCGACGGGGCCAGGATCTTCATGCCCACGTCTTCCAGGATCGTCAGAGCCGTCTGATGAATGTGGCCAATATGGTCCGCGCTCATCAGCTCCATGGGGGCATACTGATAGGTGATCTGGCGGAAGGGGCGCTGCGGGATCGCGGCAGCTTTGCGCTCATCACGAGCGCCGGACCGGCGGCCGCGGCGGGACGTTCTCGCTGTCATCAGATCGCCTCCGTTTGAAGCTCAGGGTTTGGCCGTTCGCGCCTGACAATCCTGTTGGAGGGTGAAACCTCCAAGTCGCGGGCATATCTGTGCCCCCGATGAACGGCGTCTGCAATGGTTGAGGGAACGAGGCAATCGCCAATACGTGTCATGGATTTAACACCAGCATCCGCACACTCGTCTTTGCGCGCTTCCAGAGCATCGAAAAGCTGTCGGCGGGGCGTTCTGCCCGTCACCAGCACCAGCGTTTCTGCCTCGGTCTGTGTTTCGCGGCCCGAATAGGTGCAGCGCCAGGTGAAGCCGCCAGAAGAGGCCTTGGCCAGCGCCTGAGAGAAGCGGAACTCAACGCCCAGATCGATAAGCTTTTGCTGGATATAGATCTGCTCGTTGGTCATTTCTGTCCAGGCAGATACCAAGGTGTGGGGCGTGGCCAGTGTGACCGCATGTCCGGCGACTGCCAACCGCTCGGCCAGGGCGCCGCCCATGAAATAGTGCTCATCGTCATAGATCAGCACGGTTTGGCCAGGCTCGGCCCCGGCGAACACATCGTTTGGCGTAAGAGCACCCATATCCGGATCAATTTCTGCAGCATCAGGGTTCAACGTGCCCGCCCCGTCGCTCCGCCAGGTGCTGCCGGTGGCCAGCACCACATGGTCGGGAGCCACATCCAAAACATCATCAGCGCTAAGCTCGCTTTCCCTGAAGACCTCAACGTGGCTAAGTTTATCCAACATGTGCACGCGGTGATCGCGCACCCGCATCCAATTGCCGAGCCCGGGCAGTGCGGCTTCGTGCACCAGACGCCCGCCAAGCTCGCGTCCAGCCTCTGCGAGCATCACCTGATAGCCCCGGCGGCCCAGCGCCAGACTGGCTTCCAGGCCCGCAGGTCCGGCGCCCACAACCAGCACTTTGGCATCCGAGTTCTTCGGAACGATGATTTCCGGATGCCAGCCACGGCGCCATTCTTCGCCCATGGTGGGGTTCTGAGTGCAGCGCAGCGGAACGCCCTCATTGTTTGATGCCCGGCAGATGTTGCATCCAATGCATTCGCGGATCTCATCTTCGCGCCCTTCGCTGATCTTTCGCGGCAGGAACGGATCGGCAATGGACGGCCGCGCCGCGCCAATGAAATCTTGAACCCCGCGTTTGATCTGGCTCACCATCGTGTCCGGCGAGGTAAACCGGCCCACGCTCACAACCGGCTTGCTGGTGACCGATTTGACGAACGAGATATAGTCTTCCTGATACCCTTCCGGCGAAAACCGCGAACTGCGGGAATCATACCCCAGATCTCCGGCCAGGTTCACATCCCAAAGATCCGGCAGTTCGGCCAGCATCTCCACGATCTCCCGGCCTTCTCCCTCCGATGTAATGCCGCCCGCACCATGCATTTCGTCCACGCCCAGCCGCACCGCCACAGCGCAGCGTCCGCCAACGGCTTCTTGGGTGTCTTCGATCATCTCGCGTAGCAGTCGCACGCGGTTCTCCAGGCTGCCGCCATATTCATCAGTGCGGTGGTTTGTGAGCGGGGAGAGAAATTGAAATGGCAAGTATCCATGCCCGGCATAGACGTAGACAATGTCAAAGTCGGCCTGTTCGGCCCTCCGTGCGGCATCGATCTGCCATTGCCGGAACTCTGCAATGTCGGCCCGGTCCATCGCCCGCACTTGCTGAGGCTGAACGAAGTAACTTGAACTCTCGCTCGGGGCCAAGGCCGGCTCGCGCATCAGCTTGTTCATCGCATGCATGCCGCCATGCCAGAGCTCCACTCCGGCGAGGCTTCCATGATCGTGAATGGCCTCGGTGGTGACGGCCAGGGCGCGCACGTCGTCGTCGTCCCACAAGCTCACAAAGGCATATGGCGAGTCCTCTGAAGAAGGATGGATTGAGCAATATTCGGTGCACA
>JBCDIP010000200.1:0-6105 GCA_038748855.1 Pseudomonadota bacterium | reverse complement strand
GGCGGCAATCTCATCGCCGTTTTTGGAGCCGAAGCTGACCCACTCGCCGGCGCCTTTTTCGGCGTCCGTCGCGGCCAGATTCAGTTCCGCATGGCGCGTTGCATCAGAAGTTTTCTTCTCTTCAATGTTGAGAAGCGCCACGGAGGCCATGAGAGTGCGCACCACATCCTGTTTCACCGGAAAGCCGGAATCAGCCTCCGCGAAGGCCTCTCCATCGCGTTTCAGGGTAATTTCCTGATCTTCCGTCTTGATGGATATGGTCGCGATATCACCAACCTGTTTCGCGACATCCGGCAAAAGGGTTGCGCCCCGCTCGCTCACTGCGTCGCGCGTGTTCCAAGAGAACGAGGTGAAGATGGCGCCCGCCACCGCAAGCACCGTCACAACACCAAGAGTGGCCAGAGATCTAAGGGTCATAGCAACGGTTCCTTTTGATTACGCACTGCCCGATGGGCGCGGAGGCACCTTGCGGCGCGGCCGGCGCAGAGCATAGCCGAGCGCCAAGACCGCGATGAGCGTGGGGATGGCCCCCACATTGGCTGTAATGATCCAAGACGTTAGACGCTGCACATCTGCGCGCAGATCATGCTGCACATTTCGGAGCTGCGCTCTGGTACCCAAGAGCTGAGCACGGAACTGCTCAATGGCGGCCACGCCTTCGGCCGACAGTGGCTCGTCCTTGGACTGTTCAGCCCCAGCAGCGAGCTCGCGCAGCTTGTCTTCAGTTTCCTTAAGGCGGGCCGTGAGCTCCTGCTCCTTGGCGCGGTACTTGTTTTCGGCTGCCTTCTCAATCTCGGATATGCGCTCAAACGGGCGCCAGGAGACGCCACGGCCGCGAAGGTCTGCCAACGCCACACCGCCAATCAGCTGCTCAACCGTGTTCAGCACCAGGTCACCATTGTTGGCAAAAGCCTGAGCGACACGTTGGCCGAAGATCTGGCGTTGCTGCACCCAGTTGCGGTCCATCATCATATCCGCATCGCCGAACAGGACGATGTTGGCGTCGGCCGTGGCCGCGGTCAGGGGATCGCCCTTGGCTTCCGAGCCTTCCGGCTTGCCGTTTGGGAACGCGGTTTTGATCTTGCCGCTCAAGCGCCCGGCCAGCACCAAGGGCTTTTCGGCGCGCTTCATGGAGGTGAAGAGTTTGCGTGGATCACCTTGAGGGTTCACCGCGTCGGCTGCACTGACGGTACCGGCCTCAAAGGATGCCGTCAGCCAAGGCGCGAAAGTGACATCGTCTGACGTGGTGGTGAAGCTGCCGGCAGTGGTCATGACGACGCTTGAGAGCTGCGCTGTCGCCGCATTGGATTTGTCCAAAGCCGCCTCGCGCAAAGACAGCCAAGGCACGTTGATCACGCGTTCCTGACGCCCATTGGAATTGCGCACGGTGCGCATGGCATAGTTGGGGTCACCCACGGCGAGTTTGGTATCAAACCCGACGCTCCAAGCGTCGAACAGTTTGCCCATTGTGGAGGCCGGATTGGCCGGCGGCACACCAGGCTGCGGGCCCACTTGGGTTTCTGCGGCGGGGTCAACGAACACCATGGTGGCTCCGCCGCTCAGCGCCCACTGATCGATGGTGTATTGCGTGCGCTCGGTGAGGTCCTGCGGGTGCACCACCAGCACAACTCTGGTGTTTTCAGGCAGCTCGTCTACATCGCCGCGCTGCAGCTGAACATTGTAGATCTCGCTAAGCTGCGAAAAGATTTGCTGCTGAGGCATCCGGTAGGTGGGGTTACCGATGACACCGAGGCCGTCAAACAGGGCGATTACGGGCTTGCCGCGCTGGCCGAGCTCAGCGATCAGCCGTGTGAGGTCATACTCCAGGAAGGTTTCACGGTCCGGAGAGAAGACCGGAATGTTGGCTTTGCCATCTGTGGAATTGGTCACCGCCAGACCAAAGAACAACGGATCGGCCACGCCGGACAATCTGATCCGATTGATACCCAGCCCCACGGCCCTGTCCTCAGCATCGGAGAACGGCTTGGGATCGATCACCTCCAGCGTGATCTTGCCCTGGGCGCGGTTGGCATAGGTGTCCAGCAAAGCCCGCACGCGTTTAGCGTAGGCAGAAAGCTGCGGGGCAGACTGCACAAGGCCTTCTGAAAGGAAAAACCGCATGTGCAGGGGTTCGTCCAGCTTGGCCAGCAGGTCCTGGGTGCCGTTGGAGAGAGAGTAGAGCTCGCTCTCCGTAAGGTCTGCGCGCGATGATCTCAGGGTGTTTGAGGCGATCACATTCACCGCCAGGAAGAGGATGATCGCCAGGCCAACCGAGAGGGCAACGAGGCGGGAGCGCGGGAGCTTTTGAAGGAACGACATCATAAGTCCTCACTGAGCTTTCTTAAGATCAACCAGCTGCACGTTGATCCACAGGCAGAGCACAATCATGGAACAGAAGAACACCACCGTAGGAGCTTCGATCACCCCATTGGTGAGCCGGCTGAAATGAGACAGGAAAGAGAGCGATTGCACCATCTCGGTGATCACATTGGGGGCCCAGGAGCGCACACCCGCAAGGACCAGGTCAAACCCCGCCATCATCAACAGAAAGCCGGCCATTGAGGCCACGATGAAGGCGATGACCTGGTTTTTCGTGAGGGCCGACATGCAGGTGGCCAAGGCCAGAAAAGCACCGGCCATGAGCCAGCTGCCAATGTAGCTGGCGGCAATCACCCCATTGTCAGGAGAGCCCAGATAGTTGACCGTGAACCACATAGGCGCCGTGAGAGCCAGGGCAACGGCGGTGAACGCCCATCCGGCCAGGAATTTGCCGGTCACCAATTCCCATGTGCGCACCGGCAAGGTCATCAGCAGTTCAATGGTGCCTGATCGGCGCTCCTCGGCCCACAGGCGCATGCCGATGGCCGGCATCAAGATCATGAACAGCCAGGGATGCCAGGTGAAGAAGGCGGACAGATCTGCCTGACCACGCTCAAAGAAGCCTGTAACGAAGAAGCTCAGGCCGGCAGACAGCGCCAGAAACACCGCCAGAAAGATCGCGGCCAAGGGCGTTGAGAAATAGGCGCGGAATTCGCGGCCGAACACAACGGCGATGGTGTTGATTGATGAACTCATGGGCAGGTCTCCTGCAGCGCGGCACGCGCGCTATTCAGACGGTTTGCTCTGGGTGATCTGGCGAAACACATCCTCCAGGCTCGGCTTGTGAAAGCCAATTTCTTCAACGTCAATCTTGGCCCGTTGGAGCTTTGAAGCAAGCTGGGCCGGCTGTGTGGCGCGGCCCTGAGGTTTCACCAGCAGGCTGGCTGAACCGTTCACGCGGGTCAGCACTTCAATGTCTGCCTTACCGGTTACAGGGGTGAGCTTGGCCACGATGTCTTCGCCTTCAGGCGCGCTTACAGTCAATCGAATGGCTTTGTCTTGCGCCGCCGAGGCGGTCAGGTCATCCGGCGCCTCATCGGCCAAGATCTTACCGTCGGCGATAATGACGGCACGGCTGCACACGGCCTCCACCTCTTCGAGAATGTGGGTTGAAACGATGATTGCCTTTTTCTCGGCGATGGACCGGATCAGCGCTCTCATCTCATGTTTCTGGTTTGGATCGAGGCCATCGGTGGGCTCATCCAAGATCAACACATCAGGATCATGCAGAAGCGTCTGAGCAATTCCGACGCGGCGCTTATAGCCTTTGGACAGATTCTCGATCTTCTGATCCCACACCTCTGTCAGATTGATGCGTTCAGCCATTTCCCCAAGCCGCCCATTGCGCTCGCCTGAGGGCACGTTACGCAGCTTGGCTACAAATTCCAGGAAGTCGCCCACAATCATATCCGAATAGGCCGGGGCCCCTTCGGGCAGATAGCCCAGATGGCGCTTGGCATTTAAGGGATCGGTGCGCACATCGTGTCCGCACACAGATGCGGTGCCTTCATCAGGCTCCAGAAAGCCGGCAATCATCTTCATGGTGGTGGACTTGCCGGCGCCGTTGGGGCCTAGGAAGCCCACCACTTCGCCCCGCGAAACGCCAAGGTCCACATGGTCGACCACGGTCCTGCCGTCGAACGCTTTGGTGAGCGCGCTGGTCTGGATCAGATGCATGGCGGATATCCTCGCTCAATGGCTTGTTCGAGAGGAACGCTGCGTGCCCGCACCGCCCCGCCGGTATACTGTTTTCCTGCTGATTCTGCTTGGAGCCAATTGCCAAGACAGAGCCCTTCCTGCGCGTCGATTTAAGACGCGTTGGCTGCGTTTCAAGAGGTGAGTATCAAATTTTGCGCTGTCTCTTCAAGCCTTTTAGGGCGTTGAAAACGTTACAAATTCTTAACCCGAATTCCAGCTCCAGAACGCATCACCTTCCTTCTCGTAAAAGCGGGAGAGCACCATCTTGTGGACTTCAGATGCTCCGTCCACAAGCTTGGCGCAGCGGGCATAGCGATAGATCCATTCCAGAACCGTATCCTGCGAATAGCCCTTTGCACCGCAGAGCTGGATGCCCACATCGGCGGCCTTGTTGAGAACATCTGCCACGTGGATCTTCGCCATGGAGACTTCTTTGCGCGCGCGCGAGCCCTGGTCCAGCTGCCATGCGGCATGCATGGTGAGAAGACGGCCAATCTGAATGTCGTGGCCCACATCGCCATACATCATGCTGATGGATTCTTTATCGCTCAGACGCTCACCGAAGGCATAGCGATTGTCGGTATACTTGCGCGCCTCTTCCATGCAGCGCTTAGCCATACCGAGCCAGCGCATGCAGTGGGTCAGGCGTGCGGGCCCAAGGCGGATTTGCGTGAGGCGCAGTCCGTCGCCCTCCTCCATCAACCGATGCTCCATGGGGATTTCCAGGCCATCGAACTCCAGCTCGCAAACGCCGCCATGTTCATCAGGGCCCATGTTCGCAATGCGCCGCGTGATGCGCCAGCCCGGGTCGTCTTTGTGGAACAGGAAGGCGGTGAGCCCGTTGCGCGGATCATCGGACGTGCGCGCCACCAGGATGAAGTGGCTGGCCACTTCGGCGCCAGAGATGAACCATTTGGTGCCGTTGATAATGTAGCGGTCGTTCTTCTGTTCCGCCTTGGTGAGCATCATGCCGCCGGGGTCAGATCCGGAACCCGGATGGGGTTCGGTCATCACGAAGGAAGAGCGCACATCTCCATCAATAATGGGTTGCAGCCACTTGTCCTTAAGCTCTTCGGTGGCCAACACCTTATTAAGTACAGACATATTCCCATCATCGGGGGCCTGACAGTTCAAGACCACCGGACCAAAGATCGAGCGGGCTGCTTCTTCGTAAAAGACCGCCCAACCGCTCACCGGGAGCCCGAGGCCGCCACGCTCCTTCGGCATTTGCGGGGCCCATAGGCCAGCCGCCCTCGCCTTTTCACGCATGGGCGCCAGGAGGGAGAGCTTGATATTGTCGAACTCGTTGTAGTTCTCACGATCCGCCTCAAGCGGGATCACTTCATCGGCGATGAACCGTCTGACCCGTTGGCGCAGGTCTTCCAGTTCTGCGGTAATCGTAAAGTCCATGTCCGCCTCTCCTTGATCTTGTTCTCAGGCCCTTAAACAGACGAATTCGTTCCGACTTTCAAGCACAGTGCGACTCTATACACCGAGCACCTGTCCACCATCCACGATCACCGTGGTGCCGGTCATAAAGGCCCCCGCCTTGCGGGAGGCCAGCAGCAAAAGCACACCATCCAGATCGCTCGGATCGCCAATGCGTCGCTGGGGGATGGTTTTGATCATATGATCGCCCGCCCCGCTCTCAAAGAATTCGCGGTTGATCTCCGTAAGGATGTAGCCCGGAGCGATGGCATTAACGCGAATATCGTGGCGCGCAAGCTCCACCGCCAGGTTGGACGTGAGCTGCTTGAGGGCGGCCTTCGTGGCCCCGTAAGCAGCCAGTGTGCGCAGAGCGCGGAAGGAGGCCACTGAGGCAATGTTGATGATGGTTCCGCCTGTGTCGGCCGCAATCATGCGGGAAGAGGCTTCCTGGGCCGCAAACCAGGGCCCGTCCAGGTTGACCGCCATGAGCGCGCGCCAGTCTTCAGGCGTCATGTCCATGCCGGTCATGGCGCCGGAAATACCTGCATTGTTGACCAGCAAGGTGACGGTTCCGAAAGCAGCCTCGGCTGCATCGAACGC
>JBCDIP010000199.1:0-6107 GCA_038748855.1 Pseudomonadota bacterium | reverse complement strand
AGCGTGTTGTGCATGAGTTGGGACTGACCGAACGGGAGAAGTTCCTCTTCCCATCGGGAGGGTTTTCGCTTGGAAACCTGATCAAACGGGCCACCGGAGGCTCCTCCAGAAAGCAGTTCGCGAGCATGGGACCGGAAGCACGTGAGCGGCGGGCCGTTGAAATCGTGCGGGCCGGCTTGGGCACACGGCTCTTATTTGGCACAAGCATCATCTCGATCACCTACTCCAGTCACGACAGAGAAATCGCCCGTCAGGTCGCCAATCAGTTCGCCTCCAGCTACATCGCGCAGCGGTTGGATCAAACGGGTGAAGCTTCAAAATTGGCCCGCGAGTTCATTGGCGAGCAGGTAGAAGAGGTCAAGAACAAGCTGCAAACTGCGGAGAAGTCCTTGGTCGACTACGCGAAGGCGCAAGGAATTACCATCTCTGAGGAGCAGGATTCGCTCATCTCCGACCAGATCAAGTCCATCAACGAGGCTCTTTCGGCCGCCATTCAGGAACGCCTTTTGAATGAGCGTTTGGTGGAGCAGATCAACGCGGGCAAAGCCACCAATCTGGAGGCGGTGCTCAACAACGAAGCCATTCAGAAAAACCGTTCACGCATTGCTGAACTGCGCGGCCAGTATCAGCAGAAGCGCCGCAAGTTCAAACCCAGTTATCCGGAAATGCTTGAGCTGTCCGGCCAGATCAAGGAGCTGAACAAGCTTCTGAAGCAGGACATAGATGCCATTGCCAGCGGGGTCCGTCTGCAGCTCCAAGGTTCGGTGAAAAAGGTTGAAGATCTGCGCCAGAAGCTCGCCGAATTGGAGTCTCAGCAGGCCAAGTATCAGGATAAGAACATTCGCTACACCATCCTGAAGCGTGAGGTGGATGCCTACCGGTCGCAATATCAAAGCCTGATCAGCAAACTGAACGAACTCGGCGTGAGTTCGGAAATCAAGAGCAAGAGCGCCAGCGTGGTGCAGAACGCGGTGACGCCGGATCGTCCCTATTCGCCGCGTTTGGCGTTGAACCTGTTGCTGGCCTTTGCCGCTTCCGTGTTGACCGCAGGAGGCAGTGTTTATGTTTATGAACTGCTCAACAACACCTTCTCAAACCCGGACCAGGTCGAGCATGAGTTGAAGCTTCCGGTTTTGGGCGTGCTGCCGTTTGTTGAGGAGGGCAAGCTCAAAGAGTATGCCAAAGATCCCAAATCTGCCTTCTCTGAAGCCTACAGGACGCTGCGGACTTCGATCCACTTTTCCGGTATTGAGGGCGCGCCCAGATCTTTGCTGGTGACCAGCACGGAACCCGGGGAGGGCAAGAGCTCAACATCCATGAAACTGGCTGAAGAGTTCGGCGCCCTCGGCTTGAAGGTCGCGATCATTGATGCGGATTTGCGCAAGCCCACCATGCACCGCCACGCCGGTATCCCCAATGGGTTGGGGCTGTCCAACGTGCTCACCAACACGGTGCCGATCGACCAGGCCGACAAAGAGGTGCAGATCATCCGCACCACGCCCTGGCCAAACGTCTGGCTGATCACCGCCGGCACGCCGCCGCCCAATCCGGCAAACCTCTTGGCCGCACAAAAGATGGGGCTGTTCGTGGAAGGCTGCGCCAAGCAATTCGACCTGGTGATCATCGATTCACCGCCCGTGATCGGGCTGGCGGACGCGCTTTTGCTGTCGCGCCTGGCAGAGGCCACGCTGGTGGTTGTGTCCTCTCACCAAGTGGCCCGCAGCTCGGCGAAAAACGCAATTAAACGCCTGCGCAATGCCGGTGCACACGTGATCGGCGCGGCGCTCAGTAAGTTCAAGATGGATCGAATGGAGTACAACTACACCTACCGGTACATGAACACCGGTTACCTCACATATGGATCTTCCGGCGAAGGGGATGAACCCGAGGCCGGAAAGGAGCCTTCAGACCATGAAGAAGCAAGCACCATTCTCCCAGGCGAGAAACGTCTTTCGATGGACGATATTTTTAGCCGTATCCGTGGTGGTGGTGTCTAACGCAGCAGCAAAGTTCCTCCAAACCTCACATCCCAAGCTTGCGCAGGTCATCAATCCTCTCAACAGCACGGCGCGCGTCAATCAATTGACGGCTGAGCTGTCAAAGGCCTCGCTGCTGCCAGATGATCTCAAACTTCTCAACCGCGAGGTAAAGACGCTTGTGGGTCTGTCGCCCCGCGATGCGCGCGGCTACAGTTTGCTGGCTGAGACTGCGCGCCGTTCCGGCAATGAACGCGAGGCTAAGCTTCACTACCTCACGGCCCTGGTGGTCGCGCCCACCGAGATCAACGCGCTCCTTAATCGGTTGAGGAGTTCGGCGGTCGAGGGGGAGCTTGCAGAGACCGTGGCACGGCTGGATGTTATTCTCAGAAGATGGCCGCGATACTTTGACAATGTGAAGCCGGCGCTGCTGGCGCTCGCAGGTAAGGCCCAGGGCGGCGAGTTGCTGCGCCGCAAGCTTGCCGAACGGCCGGCGTGGCGCTGGCCTGCTCTTCTTTACATGATGCAGAGTGAAGACGGCGCACGGCTGGCCAAGCGCTTGCTCGCCGATGAGCGCGCCAGCGGCCAAGAGGTCAATGTGGAAGAAGTGGCGCAAACCATTAAGCACCTCATTGCCCAAAAAACCTACTTTGAAGCTTACCGCTTATTCCTGCTCACGCTGAACGATGAGGAGCGTGAGCGCTTGAGCTTTGTGTTTAATCCGGACTTTCGTCTGAAGCCGGACCGGCGTTTGTTCAACTGGCAGCTGAAGCGCCAGGTGGATGCCGATGTGAGCTTGCCCTATCGGCCCGCCGATGACAGTGGGGGCGGGCTATCGGTGCGTTTCCTGGGGACGCCCGCAAAGCTGGGAAACGTGTATCAGATGCTCTCTTTGCCGAAGGGACTCTACCGGTTCTCTGCATCTGTGAGCGGACGCAATCTAAAACTGCCCAAGGGCCTGTTCTGGGAGATCTACTGCTCAACCAGTGGAGAAAAGCTCGGCACGGCGCCGTTTGAGCCGGGCAGCTACCGCAACCAGCCGATCAGTGAGAGCTTCTCTGTGCCGGCGAAGGGCTGTCCCTTACAGACCTTAAGATTGCGCACGGGCCTCCAGAGTTCCTCTTGGAGCGCGCGCTATCACGGCACGGCCATTGTCCATGAAGTGAGTGTTGAAAAACAAATATGAGCCACCTGGGCACTATAAAGCCGACGGCGACCCGCGCCGCAGAGCCCGAGCTTCATGCGACGGGTCTGTTCGTGGTGCTGTGCCTGCTGGTGGGCGGGGGGACCGACAAGGGCATTGGCAGCGATTTGGTGCTCCAGGTGTTGGCTATGCCGTTCATCTTTGCCTTCGTCATGCAGTTTCCATCCAAGGCGTTGGACCGGCCGCTCAACATCTTCATCGCAGCGATTATGGGGCTGATGCTGGTGCAACTGATCCCCACCTTCGGGCTGAACGGGGCGGCGTTCCTGGTGACCGTGGACGCTGGGCGCAGCTTGGACAGCCTGGTGATGGTGCTGGCTTGGATCGGGGTATTTCATGCGGTCACGCAAATGAAGAGCGGCAGCCAAGCGGTGCTCATGCTCTACGTGCTCGCCGGCATGCTGCTCAATTTCCTGTTCTCATTCATCCAGTTTGCATCGTCCGGGTTTGCCGAGGCGGCGCAGTTTCTGCCATACACTTTGAATGCGGGGTTCTTTGAAAACGAGAACCATCTGGCGGCGCTGTTCTACATCTGCGCGCCCATCATCATCGTACTGGCGCGGCGCGTAGGCATCTGGTTTATTGAGATACCCCTCCTAGCGATCCTGCTCGGCATTCAATTTGTTATCGGCTCAAAGGCCGGACTGGTGCTGATCATCTTCAGCATACTTGTGAGCTACGCCACACTCTCCGAGCGGCGCTGGGTATCGCGGGGCGTGCTCGCGCTCACTCTTGGCACCGGCGCCTATCTTGTCTGGCACTTCCTTCCCGACTGGTGGGGGACGGGAGGGGCTCTTAGCCGCAGCGTCTTCGCCGAACGGGCCTTCCAGGCAGCGCTGGATCATCTTCCGCTTGGCGTCGGGTTCGGCAATTTCCAACTGATCTATCCCAGCTACGAGACGCCGGCCATTATCGTCGACAAATATGTGAATCACGCCCACAACGATTATCTGGAGCTCTTTCTGGAGGGCTCTGTCGGTGCTGCGATTTTGCTGATCGCCTACTTCTCACTCCTGCTGCGTCAGTGCATCAAGGGTGACCTGATAGACATGCAAAAGGCCGCCGTGGTGGGCATCATAGTGATATCG
The DNA here is from genome assembly GCA_038748855.1 of Pseudomonadota bacterium. GTDB lineage: Bacteria > Pseudomonadota > Alphaproteobacteria > Rhizobiales > CAJQND01 > JAAEUE01. The sequence goes on along the minus strand of JBCDIP010000199.1, from coordinate 1,839 downwards.
TTACACTCGCTGGTTGATTATCCATTACGAACGCTTGCACTCGGGATGGTGTTCGCAATCCTCAACGCGGTGGTGTTCTCAAGTCATTCAAAAAACATGAAAATCCATGACGAACCCAGTTGATAACACCTGATTCGTCGGGGTACCTGATTTGAGAAGATAGTGAGAGAGTCTTTGTAAGTTTCGGAAAAGTTTTGGTTTCTAGAGTTTGGATTTCTGATGGAGCAGGATTGGACAAGATTCGCGAATGGAGCCGGTTGCGCGATACCTGAAATCTCTAGATAGCCGGCTTAAGCTTGCCATCCTCATCACCTGTGACGGTTTTCTTCTCACCGCTTGCGTGTTTCTGTCCTACTGGATCAGGCTGTCCGTCTTCGAGGTTCCGCCTGTCGAGAGGCTGCATCTGTTTCTCATCGGCCCGGTGATTGGGGTTGCCGCGCTCTATGTGGGCAACGTCTATTACTCGGTTTCCAGAAGCTACTCCGCGCGGACCGAATGGCGCATTATGCAGACCCAGACGGCTGTCCCGTTTCTCTGGGCGTTCTTCCTGGTGGTCTTCGGCTTAGAGGGCTTTCCCCGGTCCGTGCTGGTTGTGAATTGGAGCCTCTCGATTCTGGCGCTGGTGGGCTGGCGCCGACTGATGGCGCGGGTCCTCTCAAAAGCCATGCCCGTGATCGGCCACGTGGAAGCCCTTCCTGTCATCATCTTCGGCGCCACGGAAACGGGTGTTCGCCTGCATGATGCGTTAACGGAGGAGGGGCGGCTAAAGCCGGTTGCCTTTGCTGATGATGATCCCGAACTGATCGGGCGGCGGGTGTCGGGCCTCTCTGTTGTCCGCACCGAGGACATTGGCGGTCTGGCGGCTAAGGAGAATGTGAGAACGCTGCTGGTGGCAAAGCCGGAGCTCTCCCGGCGGGCCCGCCGCGAGTTGGTGGACCTGTTGCAGCCCCTGCATCTGGAGGTGCGCATCGTTCCTGATCTCAGCGATATGGCGCGCGGCCGCATGCGGCTCTCTGAAATCCGGCCTATCCGCATTCAAGATCTGCTCGGGCGCGATCCTGTGCCGCCGAAGCAGGATTTGCTCGACCAGGCGGCGAAGGATCAGTGCGTGTTGATCACGGGGGCCGGTGGCTCTATCGGCAGCGAACTGGTGCGCCAGGTGTCCATGAACGGGCCGCGTGAGATCATCCTTGTGGACAGTAGCGAGTACAATCTGTTTGAGATCCACCGCGAGATTGAAATGGCCATTGATCGGGAGGGATGGGACCTCAAGATCCACGCCGTTCTCGGAAGCGTGTCCGACCAGAATTTCATGAAGCGTGTCTTTGCCCGTTGGCGGGTCGACATCGTCTTTCATGCCGCCGCTTATAAGCACGTGACTATGGTGGAGCAGAACCCAGGGCCGGCCATCTACAACAACGTGCTGGGGACCCTCTACTGCGCCCAGAGCGCCCGTGATGCCAAGGTCAAGCGCTTCGTTCTAGTCTCCACCGACAAGGCGGTGAACCCCACCAACCTGATGGGTGCCACCAAGCGGGTCTCCGAGCTTGTGGTTCAGGCCATGGCGCGCCAGGAAAGCCAGACGGTTTTCACCATGGTGCGGTTCGGCAACGTCTTGGGCTCATCCGGCTCGGTAGTGCCCTTGTTCACCGAGCAAATAGAGCGCGGAGGGCCGGTCACCGTCACCCACCCCGATGTGGTGCGCTACTTCATGCTGATCCCGGAAGCGGCCCAATTGGTGGTACCCATCAGGTTGGTGGGGTTCACCGCCTTGTCGGTGGAGACTGGAACGAAGCGCTTGACCTTGGCATCACGGGCGCTCTGGGCGCAGTAGAGGGT
>JBCDIP010000198.1:0-6121 GCA_038748855.1 Pseudomonadota bacterium | reverse complement strand
ATGATGTACGACATCGTGCGCAAACTGCCGGATGGCGCACAGCTGGAGATTACGCAAGGGCCCGATGAAAACCGCCTCGCCATCTTTGCGGGGCGTTCGCGCTTCTCGCTGGCGGCCTTGCCGTCAGAGGATTTCCCCGACCTTGCCACCGGCGATATGACACATTCATTCAAGCTCGCTGCAGCAGATCTGAAAGGCCTGATCGAGAAAACCCGGTTTGCCATTTCCACCGAAGAGACCAGATACTATCTGAACGGCATCTATCTCCACTCAGTAGACACGGACAACGGGCCGATGCTGCGCGCGGTGGCGACGGACGGCCACCGGTTGGCGCAGGTCCAAGTGGCGTTGCCAAACGGGGCATCAGACATGCCCGGCATCATCGTACCGCGCAAAACCGTGCAGGAACTCTCTAAACTTCTGGAGGATTCAGAGGCTGAAGTGGACATCTCCCTGTCCGCCGCAAAGATCCAGTTCTCCGTGGGCAGCGTGGTGCTCACCTCCAAGCTCATCGATGGCACCTTCCCGGACTATGAGCGGGTGATCCCCAAGGACAATGACAAGGCTCTTGAGGTGGACACGAAACTGTTCTCTCAGGCGGTGGACCGCGTCTCCACGATTAGTGCGGAAAAGGGCCGGGCTATTAAGCTCAACCTGGAAGCCGACAAGATCGTCCTGACGGTCAACAATCCCGATTCCGGCTCAGCTGAAGAAGAAGTGGCGGCGGGCTATGCGTCCGATCCCATCGAGATCGGTTTCAACTCGCGTTATCTTTTGGATATCGCAAGCCAGTTTGGCGGCGACACAGCCACCTTCATGCTGTCCGATGCTGGCTCGCCCACAGTGGTGCAGGACGGCACCGACGACACCGCACTTTATGTGCTTATGCCCATGCGGGTATAGCCGTCTAACCTCATTGAATTTCCTTGCGATTCGGGGGTTTTCAACCCATATGATGGGATGTGTCGACATCAGTTGCTCAACCATCCGATTCTGCCCAAACCAGCGCCTCATCCGGGCGCGGGGACGGAAGCGCTTTGGCACTCACACGGCTCACCTTGAGCCAGTTCAGAAACTACGCCAGCCTGCGTCTGGATCTTGAACCGCGCCCAGTGGTGCTCACCGGCGCGAACGGGGCAGGCAAGACCAACTTGCTCGAAGCCATTTCCATGCTCGCGCCAGGCCGAGGCCTCAGATCTGCGCCATTTGCCGAACTGGTGCGTGCAGGCGGGGACGAGCCATCGCGTCAGTGGGGCGTTGCGGCCGAACTCTTAGGCCCTGAAGGGGAGACCAAGCTTGGCACGTCTTGGACTGATCCTGAGTTCGCGGGCGGGAACACCGCAGGGCGTCAGGTCAAAATCGACGGTGTGCTCCAAAAGAGCTCTGGTGCACTCAGCCGCCATGTGCGGGTCACGTGGCTAACACCGTCCATGGACCGGCTCTTTACCGGTCCTGCAGCAGACAGGCGGCGTTTCCTGGACCGCCTCGTGCTGTCGTTTGATCCAGACCATGGCACCCGGGTGCAGACTTTTGAGAAGGTTATGCGGGAGCGCAACCGGCTCCTGGAGCAAGGTGGCAGCAATGCGGCTTGGCTCTCAGGTTTAGAACACCAAATGGCCGAAGCGGGCATTGCCATTGCTGCGGCCCGAAGCGCGGCTGTGAACGAACTGGCCGCCCTTTTGGCGCGCACAGGCGAGGCGTCTGAATCAGGCCATTTTCCTTGGGTTGAGATCTCCTTGGATGGAGAACTGGAACGGCAAATTAGTGAACTTCCTGCAGTGGAAGTTGAGGAAAAATATCGTAGAATGCTGGCCGAATCGCGCGCTCAGGACGCCGCGGCGGGACGCACGCTACACGGCCCTCACCGAAGCGACTTGAACGTGGTGCACGGACCCAAGGGCATTGCCGCCAGCTATTGCTCTACGGGCGAGCAAAAAGCGTTGCTGGTGGGGATCGTCCTGGCCCATGCCCGGGTGATCCGGGCGGCATTTGAAGGCTTCGCGCCGCTTTTGCTGCTGGACGAGATTTCGGCGCATTTGGACGAGAGCCGGCGCAATGGTTTGTTTGATGAGTTGATGGAATTGGGCGCTCAGGCGTGGATGACGGGAACGGATCTCTCTCTGTTTTCCACGCTTGGCGATAGGGCACAGTACTTGGCGATGGACGACGGGTCCGTAAAACGCAACTGAGAGAACGTTTATGAGCGAAGAGACAACACCTGAAGGCACTGAGAACGGCAACGGCGAAGATTACGGTGCTGACTCCATCAAGGTGCTCAAAGGCCTGGATGCGGTGCGCAAGCGCCCGGGCATGTATATCGGCGACACCGATGACGGCTCAGGTCTGCATCACATGGTCTATGAGGTGGTGGACAACGCCATCGATGAGGCTCTCGCCGGCCACTGCGATCTGGCCACGGTCACCTTGAACCCGGACGGTTCGGTCACGGTCACCGACAATGGCCGCGGCATTCCCACCGACATCCATCCCGAAGAGGGCGTCTCGGCCGCTGAGGTGATCATGACCCAGCTGCATGCTGGCGGAAAGTTCGACCAGAACTCCTACAAGGTGTCCGGCGGTCTCCACGGCGTGGGGGTCTCGGTGGTCAATGCTTTGTCCGACAAGCTGCACCTGAAGATCATGCGCGATGGCAAGGTTCACGAGATGAGCTTCAGCCACGGCAATGCGGACGGCCCGTTAACGGTCACCGGTGATTCCGGTGAAGAAACCGGCACGCACCTGACGTTTCATCCCAGCGCGGAAACCTTCACTCAAACGGAGTTCGATTTCAAAACTCTGGAGCACAGGTTGCGCGAGCTGGCCTTCCTGAACTCAGGCGTACATATCCGGCTTGCCGACAATCGAGGTGTAGAGCCGGTTGAACTGGACCTTGTGTACGAGGGTGGCCTGGAAGAGTTCGTGAAATATCTCGATCGCACCAAGACCGGGCTGATCGACAACCCCATCATGATCCGCGCCGAGCGGGATGGTCTGGGCCTGGAGGTCGCTCTTTGGTGGAACGACAGCTACCACGAGAACGTTCTGTGCTTCACCAACAACATCCCGCAGCGCGATGGCGGTACTCATCTGGCCGGGTTCAGGGCTGCTTTGACGCGGGTGATCAATGGCTATGCCAACAGCTCAGGCTTGGCCAAGAAAGAGAAGGTCACGCTTTCCGGCGACGATGCGCGTGAGGGCCTGACCTGCGTTGTTTCGGTCAAAGTGCCTGACCCCAAATTCTCCTCCCAGACCAAAGACAAGCTGGTGTCTTCAGAGGTTCGCCCCGTGGTGGAGAACGTGGTCAACACTGAGCTCTCTGCCTGGTTTGAAGAGCACCCCACGGAAGCCAAGCAGATTGTGGGTAAGGTGATTGAAGCAGCGGCTGCTCGGGAAGCGGCCCGCAAAGCCCGCGACCTCACCCGGCGCAAAGGCGCACTCGACATTTCCTCTCTGCCGGGCAAGCTCGCCGACTGTCAGGAGCGTGATCCGGCCAAGTCGGAACTCTTCATCGTTGAGGGTGACAGCGCCGGCGGCTCGGCCAAGCAGGCCCGCAACCGGAAGAACCAGGCGGTCCTGCCCTTGCGTGGTAAGATCCTCAATGTGGAGCGGGCGCGCTTTGATAAGATGCTGTCGTCGCAGGAGATCGGCACGCTCATCACCGCACTCGGCACGGGGATTGGACGCGATGATTTCAATATTGAGAAGCTGCGCTACCACAAAATCATCATCATGACGGACGCCGATGTGGACGGCGCTCACATCCGGACCCTGCTGCTGACCTTCTTCTATCGGCAGATGCCAGAGATCATCGAGCGCGGTCATCTCTACATTGCCCAGCCGCCGCTCTATAAGGTAAAGCGCGGCCAGTCCGAGCAGTATCTGAAGGACGATGCGGAGCTGGAAGATTATCTGATCAATCAGGGTTTGGATGACGCCACGCTGGTGCTGGCCAGCGGCGAGGAACGGGCCGGCGCAGACCTGGTCGAGATTGTGAAAGAGGCGATCAATATCCGCACCGCACTCGATGCCCTCCACTCACGCTATCCACGCCCGGTGATTGAGCAAACCGCCATTGCAGGCGCGCTCAATCCAGAAGTGCTCTCCAGCCCGGAAACCGCTCAAGGGGCCGCTGAGTATCTTGCCACCCGGCTTGATGTGCTCTCAGAAGAAACTGAGCGCGGGTGGCGCGGTGAGCCGACGGAAGATGGCGGCTTGCGCTTCTCCCGCGAAGTGCGCGGCGTTTTGGAGAGCCACTTGATCGACGGTAAGCTCATTGCCTCCCAGGATGCCCGCAGGCTTGATCAACAAGCCTCCCATCTGCAGGAGATTTATGCCAAACCCGCCACATTGCGGCGGAAGGACCAAACCACCACGGTGCATGGGCCCACCGGTCTTCTGGAGGCGGTGTTCGCCGCGGGCCGTAAGGGGATCTCCATGCAGCGCTATAAGGGCCTTGGGGAGATGAACCCCGAGCAGCTTTGGGAAACCACGCTGGATGAGAACGTCCGCTCGTTGCTGAAGGTGCGCGAGGGTGAACGCGACAACGCAGATGATCTCTTCAGCCGCTTAATGGGCGATGTGGTGGAGCCGCGCCGCAACTTCATCGTGGAGAACGCGCTGTCGGTGGCTAACCTTGATGTCTAACCGCAAAAGGCAGGCTTAAGACTCAATGTGCCGCCAAACAGTGTGCGGGCTATGTCCACCTGCACCGGCGCGTTCTGGGCTTCAGCGAGCCGGTCAGCGTGTACAAAGCCGAGGGCCACAGGCTTACCCACCCGATAGCCGAACGCAGCGGAAGTGGTTTGCCCGATAATGTCCGAGCCGAGATAGATCGGTTCGTTGCCCAGCGGAACAGCCTGCTCATCATCCAAGACGATGGACACCATTGAACTCGCCACACCCTCGTCCCGGCGTTTCTCAAGGGCGCTCTTGCCAATGAAGTCTTTTGACCAATCCACCGCGAATTCCAGCCCAGCCTCCAGCGGGGTGATGTCGGTGTCCAGATCATGCCCATACGAGAGGAAGCGTTTCTCAATACGCATTGAGGTTTGCGCCAGTGTTCCGGACGGCCGTGCGCCGGCTGCATGGAGCGCATCATAGATCGCGCCCGCATCGGCTGCTGCGCATGTTAGTTCCCAACCGGGCTCGCCTACATAGGAAAGACGCACGCCACGCACCGGCTTACCGGCAATTTCCACCTCTCCGTGACGGAAGAACTTCAGGTCTTTTAGCGCGCCGGCTCCCACTTCGCTGGCCACGTGAGCGGCCTGCGGACCCATAAGGCCGATGACAGCAAAAGCTTCAGTTTGGTCGCTCAGCTGCACCCGCTCACTGTCTTTCAGGTGGCGCTCCAGCCAAGACATGTCCCGGCGGATGGCTGTCGTTCCCACATAAAGACGGTAGTGCTCATCGCTGAGGCGCAGGGCCGTCAGATCGCTCTCAAAGCCGCCCCGCTCATTCAGCATTCCGGTGTAGATCGCCCGGCCCGGCGCCCGCGACATGGTGTTGGCGCACACCCGGTTCAAAAAGGTTTCAGCATCAGGGCCTTCAACATCGATCTTGCCAAAGCTGGACTGATCAAAAATCGCTGCAGCCTCATGCGCCTGGCGCACCTCGCGTCCCACGTGCTCAAACCAGTCCGGCCGGCCGAAGGTGAGGTTAGGCTCTTCAGTTTTGCCGAAATAGAGCGGACGCTCCCAGCCAAAGACCTGAGTGAAGTGGGCATTCTCGGCCCGCCATTTTGCTTCTAAGGGCCCCGTGCGCAAGTTTCTGGCGGATGTGTAGCTGCGCCCTGGATAGGTGATCTCATAGTGCTTGCCCAGCACCTCAGGGGCCCTAGCGGTGAGAGCCTCCACAGAGTTGTAGCAGTCAGGATAGCGCTTGGGATCGGCCTCATGCAGGTCCGTCGGCGTGTGCCCGCGCACAATGCAATGGGCTAATGCCATGCCGGCACCGCCACCACTGGCCACGCCCATGGAGTTCATGCCGCAGCCTAAGAACAAACCCCTAGTCTCTGCAGCCTCTCCTAGCATGAACGAGCTGTCTGGTGTGAAGCTCTCCGGTCCGTTGAGCAACGTCTTCACTTCTGCGGTTTCCAGAACCGGCAGGCGGTGCAGCGCGT
>JBCDIP010000197.1:0-6139 GCA_038748855.1 Pseudomonadota bacterium | reverse complement strand
CTCGTGGAAGAGGTGATCGCCGCATTCAGCGAGCGCTATGAGATTGAAGTGGAAACCATCGTCACGCGCGAAGAATCGGTCTCCTTCAAGCTGCCCAGGGCCTTGCGTCAGGTCGCCGCTGAATAAGCCTTAACATGGCCGTCTACACGGAAGTCTCCGACGAGGACCTGGCCGCCTTCGTCGCCTCCTATGATATTGGCGAGGTGCTCTCCTTTAAGGGCATTGCAGAAGGGGTTGAGAACTCCAATTACCTCCTGCGCACCGATCAAGGCAGCTTCATCCTGACGCTTTATGAAAAGCGCGTGGATGAGCGCGACCTGCCCTTCTTTCTGGGGCTTATGGAGTTTCTCTCCGGCCAGGGCCTGCCCTGCCCGCTGCCAGTGAGCGATCGGGACGGCAACCGGCTGCGCACACTGGCGGGCCGGCCGTGTGCCCTCATCACCTTTCTGGACGGCATGTGGGTGCGCCGCCCCAGAGTGGAGCATTGCTCTGAGCTGGGAGCCGGGCTCGCGCGCTTTCACCTGGCCTCTGAGAGCTTTGACATGGAGCGCCAGAACGCCTTGCTGATGACGGCCTGGCGGGAGATCCTGGAGAGCTGTGCTGACAAGATCGACGGCTTTGAGACAGGGCTGAAAACCGAGCTGTTCCACGATCTGGAGGAGATTGCCCAGAGCTGGCCATGTGACCTGCCCCGCGGGGTCATTCATGCTGATCTGTTCCCGGACAATGTATTCTTTCTGGGCGGCAAGCTCTCCGGCTTTATCGACTTCTACTTCGCCTGCACGGACTTCTTTGCCTATGACATCGCGATCTGCCTCAACGCCTGGTGCTTTGAGACCGATGGCTCCTTCAACATCACCAAGGCCAAGGCTCTGCTGCGCGGCTATCAATCGGCCAGAACTCTGGAACCCGGGGAGATCGCGGCCCTTCCCACATTAGCGCGGGGTGCGTCCATGCGCTTCCTGGTGACCCGGCTGTTTGACTGGATCAACACGCCGGAAGGGGCCTTCGTGCAGCCTAAGGATCCTGTGGAATACATCAAGAAACTGCGCTTTCACCGGCGTATTCGGAACGCGGCGGAATATGGCTTGGAGCAAACCTCGTGAGCGGCACAAAGGATGTTGAGATCTTCACCGATGGGGCCTGTTCAGGCAATCCCGGTCCTGGCGGCTGGGGCGCCATCTTGCGCTATGGGGAAGTGGAAAAGGAGATCTCCGGCGGGGCGGCCAACACCACCAACAACCAAATGGAGCTGATGGCAGCCATCAATGCCCTCGAAGCGCTCAGCAGGCCTTGCCGGGTCAACCTGCACACGGACTCCCAATACGTGAAGAACGGCATCACCCAGTGGATGAAGGGCTGGGTGCGCAACGGTTGGAAGACGGCCGCCAAGAAGCCGGTGAAGAATGCCGAATTGTGGAAACAGCTGGATGCCGCGGTGAAGAGGCACGAGGTGAAGTGGCACTGGGTGAAGGGCCATGCCGGCCATCCGGAGAACGAGCGGGCCGATGAACTGGCCCGCACCGCCATGGCGCCCTACAAACGCAGCCGTTAAGCGCTCCAGCAGGAGAGCAGCTTGCCTGGGCGCTAGAGAGCGTTCAGGATCGCGTCAGCGCTGGAGACGTCAGCCTGGCCGGCTTGCGGCTCAACGTTAATGGCCTGCACAACACCATCATCCACAACCATGGCGAAGCGCTGTGAGCGGGTGCCCATGCCAAAGCCAGATGCATCCAACTCCAGGCCCATGGCCTTGGTGAGTTCAGCGTTGCCGTCCGCCAGGAAGGTGACCGCGCCCGCCGCATCGGAGGACTTGGCCCAAGCATCCATAACGAACACATCGTTCACGGACAGGCAGGCAATGGTGTCCACCCCTTTGGCCTTGATTGCTTCCAGGTGGCGCACAAAGCCCGGCAGATGCTGATTGTGGCAGGTGGGCGTAAACGCGCCCGGCACACCAAACAGAACGACCTTGCGGCCGCCGAAGAAGTCTTCAGAGTTCACCGGCTGAGGACCTTCATCGGTCATTGTGGTCACAGTCGCTGCGGGGATCTTATCGCCAACGGAAATGGTCATCAGGGGTGCCTCCTGGCCTTAGAGTTATCGTTGGGGCACACCTCTAGTCCAGGCGCCAAGTCTGTTCAAGGCGCAATTCGCCTTGCACCGCCGTGAAGGTCAGTTCCTTGCCCTTCAGCTCTGCCGGTGCAGCCGCGCCGTCTACAACCACCTGGAATCGGCTGGTTTTGTCCTCAGCGCCGGATTTGCGCTGGGGGATCTCAAAATAGTAGGCGCTTGGACCTTCCACAAAGAGGGTAACGGGCCTTGGGATCTCTTTGTTGAGCGTCACGTCAAGCTTCACGCCCTCGCCCGCCTTCTCCACCTGCACGTTCGCCACCTTCACCGCGCTCTCCGGATTGGCCGGCTGGGGCACCATCTGCAGATAGCGCCCAATCAGGGCCTGATGGCCGGAGAAACCTTCCGGGGGCATCTCCAGGGTGAGATCGGCCTTGCCGGGAATGCACAGCTCTTCGCACACTCCGTAGTGCAGCAAGAGCTCCAGCTTCACCGGTTCTGCGGGGTTCTTTGGGCTGATCTCGATCGGAAACACAAAATCCTTCGCATAGCCGTTGTTCCAGCCATATTTGTCCTTAAACCGGGTGGGCGCAGGCCAGTGCACTTTGACGGACTTCACATTCTGAGAGCGCTGCCAGTCGAACACCGACGGCACACCGCTATCTCCCGGTGCGCGCCAGTAGGTTTTCCAGCCTTCGGTGAGATCAAACTCCAGGCCGGCCAACAGCTTGCCATCCGGCATGCGGGCACCGGCAATCAGGCGCACCCGGGCTGCTTCATCGCCTTTCCAATCAGAGGCGCCAGCTGCCAAGGTCGGCGCCGGAGCCGCAAAAGCGGACAGCGCTAAACCGAGCGCGAATACTGTGCGCGCCATGCCGGTCACGAAGGTCATGATTACCCTTTCACGAAACAAGTCAGCATAAAGAATAGGCGCTGCAGGTTACCAACAGTAGAGCAGGTCCCGTCAAGAAGCTTCACGATCGCGTCAAGTGCAAGTCAGCCACACCCCCTTTTGGTTGAAGAGCTTGCAGGGCATGGGCGATTGGCGGTACGCTAAGCCAACTGAACGAGCTGGCAGGACCCATGAGCGAAGACGGTTATTTGAGTGGCCGCATGCTAATCGCCATGCCCGGGATTGGCGATCCGCGCTTTGAGCGCACGCTGATCTACATGTGCGCTCATTCTTCTGACGGTGCCATGGGTATTGTGGTCAATAAAGAGGCCGACAATATCAGTTTCACCGACCTGCTTGAGCGGCTCGGCATCATCCCGGAAAGCCCGGAAATCCGCCTGCCCGACAACCTCAGGCAAATGCCTGTGCAAATTGGTGGACCGGTGGAAACCGGCCGCGGCTTCGTTCTGCATTCCACCGATTACCACGTGTCCGACAGCACCTTGTGCGTCGACGATGCAGTGGGCCTGACCGCCACTTTGGACGTCTTAAAGGCCCTTGCGGAAGGCTCCGGCCCCAAGAAGGCGCTTCTGGCCCTGGGTTATTCCGGCTGGGGACCGGGGCAGCTGGAAGGGGAAATCCAAAACAATGGCTGGCTGCACTGCGATGCAGATGACCTCTTGATCTTCGATGGCACGCTGGATGACCGCTACGACCGGGCGCTGGCCAAAATCGGTGTGGATCCTGCGCTCCTGTCCAGCGCGGCAGGCCACGCTTAGAGAGTCAACCATCAAGGCCAAATAGAGCGAATCTGCCCTCTAAATCAGGGCTTTACGCGAAATTGGGTTCGTTTCGCAGAAACAGCTATTTTTGTTGGTTTTCGTCTTAAGTAAACTAATAAGTGGCAAATTTCACTGGAATTCACACTTTTAGGCTGCAAAGTCCCGCGCCTGGCCGATCCAGTTTTCCCGCTCCACCCGGCCCGGGAAGCCGATCTGGTCGTTCACTTGCTCAATCTGATCAGGATCCAACTCAGAGAGCTGGCGGAAGGTGTGGAAGCCCATATTGTGCAGCTCGCGGGCCAGAGCCGGGCCGATGCCTTTGATTTTCGTAAGATCATCCTTGGCCGGCGGTGGAAGGGACGGCGGTGCGTCTGCTCCATCGGCCTTCGGTGCTGGTGCGGGCATCTTCTTCGCCGCCTTGGCCTGACGATCCACCTTTGCTCTGGGCGGCTTGCCTTCCATCAGCTCTTTGGCCTGTTCGCGCCATTCCTCGCGCTCCACCCGGCCGGGAAAGCCCACATGGTCATTCACCCGCCCAACCTCCTCGCCGCTGAGAGCGGCAAGCTGCTGGAAGGTGGTGATGCCATAGTCGTTGAGGCTCTTGGCGATGGCCGGACCGATACCGCTGATCAGCGCCAGGTCGTCTGATTGAGGCGGTGCGGGCGTTGGTTCTGGAGCCGGTGCGGGCGCAGGTTCTGGCGCCGCTTGTGCCGCAGCCAACTGCTCCTGGTCCACCTTGGCACGCGGGGGCCGGCCCGCCATAAGCTCGGCGGCCTGCTCGCGCCATTCTTCGCGCTCGACCCGACCCGGAAAGCCCGTTTGCTCATTCACCCGCTCAGCCTCATCATCGCTCAGCGCGGCCAGCTGCCGGAAGCTCTGAATGCCAAGGCCATTGAGTTCATTGGCGATGGTGGGACCAATACCCGCGATCAGGCTGAGATCATCGCGCTCATCTTCCGCGGGCCGGGGCTCCGCGGCCGGGGCTGGCGCAGATGCGGCCGGGGCCGGCACCGGCGCGGCGGCAGCGGCCGGTGGGGGCGCGGCAGGGGCCGGAGGCGGCGGTGTTTGCGGCATGCCGCTGCTGATCTGATCAAGACGGGCTTCAAAGCGGCTCGGCGGTCCGGCATCCTTCTTTTGTCCGGCCAGAGATGGCGGGGCAAACCCGGCGAACCCGCTGCGCTCCGGCTCGGGCTTGGCGGCGGCCGGGGCACGGGGCCTGGCCACGTTCGGGTCCGGCGGCGTGGGCGGCTTGCCAATAAGGATCTCGTTGGCTTGGCGGATCCACTCTTCGCGCTCCACGCGGCCGGGCGAGCCCAGCTTGTCGTCCACCAGGGTGATGTCGGACGTGGTGAGATTGGCAATCTTGCGGTAGGTCCCATAGTTCATCTGGGCCAAGATGCGCGCAGTATCAGCATCAATACCGGCAATACGGGTCAGCTCATCTGTGCGGGCGGGCAGACGCCGGCCGCCGGGGGGCGGCACGTCGGCGGTAAGCTTCGGCTCAGAGCGCAAAGGGGTGGCCGGGCGGGCGGAAAAGCCATCATCCAAGGGGCGCGGTGCGCGCGCCGCAGGAGCTGCTGGAGGCGGCGGGGGCGCTTCAAACTGCCGTGCGGGGGCTGCCGGCGGGGGCGCTGGCTGAGGGGGTGCAGGAGGCGGCGGAATGGCCGCTTCCGCGGCGGGACGGAACGGCCGGCGCTCGCGCTCTTCGGGCAGATCCAGCGCAATCTCTTCTCCGGAGCTTTTACCGCCACCCACCAGCCGCTTCAGGAAGCCGCCAGTTTTTGCCGTGGTGTAGCGCAACAGCAGGGCTGAGCCGCCCAGGCTGTCGATCACCTTGCGCGAGGTCATTGGCTCGCCAAACAGGTAACCCTGACCGAAATCGCAGCCCATATCCTGCAGGCGTTCGGCCTGCTCGGCACTCTCAACCCCTTCAGCCACCACCGCCATGTCCAGATTGTCGGCCAGATCGATGATGGACTGGAGGATGATCTCAGCAGAATCGTCTTCCGGATCAGCCTCCAGGAAGCTCTTGTCGAGCTTCAGAACGTCGAAGGGCAGACGCTGTAAGGTGGCGAGTGACGAATAGCCTGTTCCGAAGTCATCGCAGGCCAGCCCGACCCCCAGCTGCTTCAGCCGCCGCAGCACCTGGACGGAGAGTTCGGGGTTCTCCATCACCATGGATTCGGTGATCTCCAGCTTCAAGGTGCCGTCAGCCAGGTCTTCCCGGCTGAGCAGGGTGCGCACCTCGTCCACCAGATGACGGCCCAGGAGCTGGGCATGGGAGACATTGATGGACATAAACAGGGGTTGCTTGGGCCGGAAGGCGCGCTGCCAGATGCCCAGTTGGCGCGCGGCTTCATAGAGGACAAAGCGGCCCAGTTCTTCGATCAGGCCG
>JBCDIP010000196.1:0-6149 GCA_038748855.1 Pseudomonadota bacterium | reverse complement strand
CTCTGGTCGCCCGAAGGCTGACCTGGCGCTTTTCACCGCACCTCTCAGGCCCAGACCCACCGGGTGGCGCGCTCCGCGAACTCCTCGGCCCGCTCGATCATCCCGATGGCGTGGTGGGGCGTCACCTCGAACATTGCGCCCTCGCGCAAGAAGCCCGCCGCCTGAGCGGCCGAGTCGTCGTCGATCCCGTCGGCGAAGTCGCCGAGCTCGGAGGCGTACTTGGCGACCCATGCGTCGATGAACGGATCGGCGTCGGCGCCTTCGATGGGGGCCGCAACGCCTTCGATCGAGATCGCTTCGACCGTGTCCTCGACGGTGACGACGACATTCGGATTGGCGGCGAGGTTGCGCACCTTCTGGCTGGAGCGTGCACAACCGACGCCCCAGCGCTGGCGGTCCGGCATCCACGCGCCCCACACCGGCATCGAGTGGGGACGCCCGTCAGGCCGCACGGTGACGAACCAGAAGTTGCGGCACGAGAGGAGGCGCTCCTCGGCCCATGACCACGGCAAGAGGCCGGTGGGATCGTCGACAACCCCGTATGCGTCCATGGCTGGCCGTTCGCTGCGGGGAGGATTGGTCATGATCCGCACCCTAGATGGCGCGTATGACAGCCGAGCCGGGGCAAACTGTCGCGCGATGACCGAGTTGCGCCGCTACGCGTTGGGCGTCGACACCGGGGGGACCTACACCGACGCCGTCGTCTACGACGAACGCGCCCGGGAAATCGTCGCCAAGGCCAAGTCGCCCACCACCCACGACGACCTTGCGATCGGGATCGGCAAGGCGATCGACGCCGCCGTGTCCGACGCCGCCGTCGATCCCACCGCCATCGAAATGGTCGCCCTGTCGACCACCCTTGCCACCAACGCGCTGGTGGAAGGCCAGGGCGGGCGCGTGTGTCTGGTGCTGATCGGGTTTGATGAGAGCTCACTGAGCCGCGCAGGACTGGCCGATGCCCTCAGAGATGACCCCTATATCATCGTCTCCGGCGGCCATAATGCGGATGGCTCGCAAGCCCATGCGTTTGATGAGGACTATCTGGCCTCCTCCCTGGACGCACTTAAGGGGCAGATTTCCGCGGTGGCCGTGGCCGGCCAGTTTGCTGTGCGCAATCCGGCCCACGAGATCAAGGCCCGCGACCTCATCTGGGAGCGCACCGGCCTGCCGGTCACCTGCAGCCATGAGCTTTCCAGCAAGCTGGACGGCCCGCGCCGGGCGCTGACCTGCGTGTTGAACACCAGGCTCATCAGCCTTATCCATCACCTGATCACGTCGGCTGAAAAGCATTTCAGCGAGACTGGGATCGATGCACCGGTGATGGTGGTGCGCGGCGATGGGGCGTTGATCTCCGCCGATGTGGCCAAGCTTACGCCGATTGAGACCATTCTTTCGGGCCCTGCCGCCAGCGTGGTTGGCGCGTCGTGGTTGACCGGCGAGAAGAACGCCATTGTCTCCGATATTGGTGGCACCACCACCGACAGCGCGGTGCTGCAGAACGGCCAACCGCGGCTCGACACCCAGGGGGCCACTGTTGGCGGCTGGCGCACCATGGTGGAGGCGGTGGATATGCGCACCATCGGCCTTGGCGGGGATAGCGAGGTGCGCACCGTGCCTCAAGGCACCAAGCTCAGACTGGAATTGGGGCCGCGGCGCGTCATCCCGCTCAGCCTGTTTGCGGTGAACAATCGCGAGCTGGTGTACGAGACCCTGGAGCGGCAGTCCAAGCGTGGGCGTCATGAGGAACATGATGGGGTTTTTGTCAGCGCGGTGGGGCGCGCGAGCGCCCATCTGGCAGCCCTGCCGGAGAAAGAGCAAGCCCTGCTCGACACCATAACGCCTGCTCCCTTGGCGCTCGACAAAGCGCTGAAGACCAGGATGCAGCACGCGACGCTGAACCGCTTGGTGTCGCGCGGGTTGGTGATGCTCTCCGCCGTCACGCCCACGGATGCGTCCCACGTGCTGGGCACCTATCAGAATTTTGATGGGGAGGCTGCGCGGCGGGGGCTCGCCCTTTACGCGTCGCGCAAGGATGGGCTGGGCCAGCCCTTTATGCCCTGTGCAGATGAGCTGGCGCAGCTCATCATCGACCGGCTGGAGCTTTTCTCTGCTGAGGCTCTTCTGACCCAGGCCATGCATGATGACGGTCATGAGGATGCTGGCCCTGCCATCTTTGTCCTGCGCCAGAGGGCCAGCGGCCAGGGCGGCGGGCTTGTGGAGATGCAGATGAAGCTTTCCATACCGGTGATCGGTTTGGGGGCCTCTGCCCCGATCTACTATCCCGGCGTTACCAAGCTTTTGGGCACGAATGCCGTGATACCGGAGCATGCGGGCGTGGCCAATGCGGTGGGCGCTGTGGTCGGCCAGGTGCGTGTGACCCGTGAGGCGTTGATCACCCAGCCGGAGGAGGGCCGCTATCGAATGTTTCTGGGCACCGGCGACAGTCCGCCGAAGGATTTTCCAAATCTCGATGGGGCGCTCAGCGAGGTGCATACGCACTTGGAAGACGAGGTGCGCCGCGCCGCGCAGAGCGCCGGCGCGGGTGAGATCTCCGTGAAGTTCACCCGGGCGGACAAAACCGCGGAAATCGAGGGCAAAAAGAGCCTGATCGAGACGCAAGTCACCGCCACAGCGTCCGGCCGGCCCCGCATCGCGGTGTAAGCCCGCCTGCGCGGGCATGACGCGTCTCGTTTCCGCGTCCTTGCGAAAGCGAGGACCTTATGTGCGGCAGAAACGGTCCCGGCTATGGGCCCTCGCGTGCGCAAGGGCGCGATTTGAGGTGCTCTAAGCCTTTGCCGCTGTCACAATATGCGCCGGAGCATCGAACGTGACGCTGCCATCAGCCTGGACGAACTCAGCCAGAGCCGTCTGCGCCTCCTTCTGAAGAAGAGCGTACTGATCATCATCAATGAGATCAGCCAACGTCCATCCCTTCACATCCGTGCGCACCCAGTCCTGAAGCGAGGGAAACTGCGCTTTGCCGACCTCTGTTTGCACCTGAGCATCGCTCATCCCGGCCTCCTTGAACAGCTCCAGAAGCGGCCCGGTCTCGCCGAGGCAATAGGGTGCATAGAGCGCATTGGCCGCTTCCTCGCCGAACAGGCGACGCAACAGCGCCACCATGGCGGCATATCCGGGCGAAGTTTCCAACCGGTCCCACACCGCAACGGCCAAATGGCCGCCCGGGCGCAGCACGCGCCACATTTCCTTCAAAGCTGCCTGGCGATCTTCAAAGAACATCAAGCCGAACTGGCTGACCACCGCATCAAAGCTGGCATCGTCAAACGGCAAGGCCTCCGCGGCCCCGGTTCGCCAGGTAATCGCCGGCGCCTTGTCCTTGGCCACAGCCAGCATGCCTTCGTTCACATCAAGACCCGTCACCGCGCCGTCCGGGCCAACCTTACCCTTGGCCTCCCGCGCCAACGCTCCCGTGCCGCAGGCCACATCCAGAACGGTCTGACCGGAGACGATGTTGGCAGCCTTGGTCACTGGGGCCGCCCATTGTTCAAACAGGCTGGGCACAAAGAACTCATCATAAATCTCTGCTGCACTGCGGATCACTTGACCTTTGGCGGCGGCTTCCATGAGCTTGGTTCCTTTCGAGATGGGTTGACCGATCCCCTGATCCTGGCGGGAGGAGGGGAGCAAAACTTGTCCAAAAAGTATGGCTTATTTAGATGACACCGTCGTTCAAAGGCGTGCAGTGAGGAAAATCACACAGCCGCGAAGAAAGATAGGCTGGTTCGCTACGTGCCCACAGGAGCGTCTTAGCCCTCATTTGCGCGCTTTTTGGCGTAGTGCCGCCGGGCCTTCTCGCGGTTGCCGCAGAGCTCCATGGAACACCATTGGCGGCGCCCGTTGGCGCTTTCGTCCACAAACAGCCAGCCACATCCGGTTCCCGGGCACAGTTTGACCCGGGAGATCTCCCGATTGTCCGTCAACAGCGCCATAGCTGAGACCGAAACACCGTAGGTGAGCGGCAAATGAGACGCCACAGCGACGGCGCCCTGGGAGATGTGCAACGGAAACTGCTGGCCGGCCTGGGTTGCCGCCTGGTTGAGACGGGCTACATCGGCAGGCTTTGGGACATCGCCTTGGATGGCCGCAAGGATGATCGCGCGCAGCGACGCTCTAAACGTCCACACCGAGACCTCCAGCTCCCATCGGGACTCCACGGGCCGGCAGGCCAGCCCGGCGGCCTTGGTCCAGATCTTAACATCTTCAAGGCCCGCCAACCGTTCAACCGCGACGGTCCCGTCGCCATTCCAGTTGGCTGTGTTCAGAAAGTCCAGACAGGTGCGCCCACCGATCAGGTGGACAGGATGTTCGCGGAAACTCATGCCTCATACTAACCGGTATACTGGTTGACTCGCAATATGCATGCTTTATGCTAACCGATATAACAGTTAGAAAAATGGACAAAACCCATGACTCTCACGCTGAAGGGATTTTTCAAAGGATTCAGGAGCTTAAGCTGGCTGGCTGTATTTTTGATTCCGTTCGGTATGGCGTTCGGTGCTGCTGCCGTTGAGCGCGGGATTTCCGTTGAACAAGCCATCCTCATGAGTGCCGCCGTGTTTTCTGCCGCTGCGCAGTTCGCCGCAATGCCTTTGTGGGAGACAGGAACGGTGCTCTCGCTCGTGCTGGTGGTTTTGGCGGTCAGCACGCGCCACATTCTCCTGGGCGCCGCCCTCTCGCCCTGGCTCAACCAGATCAGCCGCCCCCGGCGGCTTGCAGGCTTGAGCGTGCTGAGCGACCCGAACTTTGCCGACAGCTCAGCGGCCTTTGAGCGCGGAGAGCGCGATGCCGGGCGCCTGGTGGGCGGCGGGGCGGCTCTCTGGCTCTCGTGGGTGGCAGGCAGTGCCATTGGGGCTGTTGCCGGCGAGAGTTTTGGCGATCTGAGCCGCTTTGGCATTGATGCCCTGATGGTGAGCTACTTTACGGCCATGATCCTTGCCCGCTGGCTGGACCGCTGGCAGGGCTCGGCGACGGTGCTCCCGGCCCTCACAGCCGCCGCCGTGGCGCTCGTTGGCCTTCATCTGTTGCCTGCCGGGTGGAACATTGTGGCCACCGCCCTGGCCGGCGGAGCTGTGGGGGGCTTTCTCCATGGACGCTAGCACGCTGAGCTATTTGACCATCGCCGCCATGGCTGTGACGGTCTATCTGACGCGTATCGCAGGCTCAGAGCTGATGAGCCGGATCACCATGACAGCGCGCTTAGAGGCCATGCTGAAGACCATGGCGGCCTCGGTTCTGGTGGCCATTGTAGTCTCTGAGTGTGCCCGTGGGGGCCTGCGAGACAGCCTCGCGGTGGGCGCCGCTGCGGCTCTGATGCTCGCCACACGCAACCCTTATGCTGCGATGACCGCCGGTGTGGCGGCAGCCGCAGCGCTCAGCTTTCTTCAGATTTGACCCTTCTGGGGCGTTTGATCACCGGGGCTGACGATGCCTCGGCGCCCTCACCCAAAATGCGCACTTCGCGCTGCGGGAAGGGTATGGTGACATTGGCCTCCTTCAGCGCATCCCACACCAGGAAGAGCACATCTGATGAGAACTTGTTGGGCCCATCATCCAGACCGTCCACCCAGAACTCCACGGCAAAATTGACCCCGGAATCCCCAAATCCGCGCAATTCGCAATCAGGCTCTTCCGGCTCGGTGAGCACCCGGGGATGCTTCAAAACCGCCGCCTCCACAGCAGGCGGCACACTGTGGAGGTCCGTGTCGTACGCAACAGAGAACTCCACCTCATAGCGCTGGCGTGGATCATCGCGTGTCCAGTTCACAAAGCGGGTCGTGATGAACGTTTCGTTGGGGACATTTATCTCTTTGCCATCAAAGGTTTCCAGCGTGGAGGAGCGCATGTTGAGCTCCTTCAAAATGCCCGCTTTGCCGTCATCAAGCTCGATGTAATCGCCCACGGAAACAGAACGTTCCAGCAGCAAAATCATGCCGGAAATGAAGTTTGAAGCGATCTGCTGCAAACCGAAGCCCAACCCTACGCCCAACGCGCCGCCAAAGACCGTGAGGGCCGTCAGATCCAGCCCCAGAACCTGGAGCAGCATGATGAAGAGAAAGACGAACAATATGGTCTGAAAGAGCTTGGCGAAGAGCTCGCGGGTGGGCACATCCAGCGCCTGTTGCGCCCGG
>JBCDIP010000195.1:0-6151 GCA_038748855.1 Pseudomonadota bacterium | reverse complement strand
TGCGGTCTTCAATCGTCAGGCCGTCATCATCGGCAATATCGTCCACCTGGCGGCAGAACGCATAGACCGCGAAGATCGCGTGGCGGCGCTCCTTGGGCAGAATGCGCATGGCCCAGTAGAATGAGGTGGACGCTTTGCGCACCTGCTTGGCGATCTTGCGGCGCTCGACCGCAAGGGAAGCGGGGGCAGGCGTGTTCACGTGATCAGAGGCCGACATGGGCTATGCAATCCTGTAGGAGCGCGCCGGCGCTCCCGCGTTATGCTTTCGCTTTGGCAGAGGCGTCGTCTTCCAGGGCGGCGAACACTTCTTTGACAATGTCGCTCGCGGTCATGCCGGCCAGCTCATATTGCTCTGCCGGGCCGCCGTGGGCCACGAATTCATCCGGAAACGCCATAGGCCGCACCCGGGCGCCGGAATCGAGCATGTTGTTCTTGGCCAGGAAGTTGAGAACATGAGAGCCAAATCCGCCAATGGCCCCTTCTTCAATGGTGATCAGCACGTCATGGGTGCGGGACAGTTCGGCAATGAGCTCCTCATCCAGCGGCTTGGCGAAGCGGGCATCGGCCACCGTGGTGCTCAGGCCGCTGGCCTGAAGCTCATCGGCCGCCTTGAGGCATTCCTGCAGGCGGGCGCCGAGCGAGAGCAGAGCCACCTTGGAGCCTTGGCGCACGATGCGTCCCTTGCCGATTTCAAGTGGAACCCCCTCATCAGGCAGGTCCGCGCCGGTGCCTTCCCCACGCGGGAACCGCACAGCTGAGGGCTTGTCGTCAATCGCAACGCAGGTGGCGATCATGTGCATCAGTTCAGCTTCATCGGCTGCGGCCATGACCACCATGTTGGGCAGACAGCACAGATAGGTCAGATCGAAGCTGCCCGCATGGGTCGCCCCGTCATTGCCCACCAGACCGGCCCGGTCGATGGCAAAGCGCACGGGCAGCGACTGCAGGGCCACGTCATGGACCACCTGGTCATAGGCGCGCTGCAGGAAGGTGGAGTAGATGGCCGCAAACGGCTTATAGCCTTCCGTGGCAAGACCGGCAGCGAAGGTTACCGCATGCTGCTCGGCAATGCCCACATCGAAGCTGCGTTCGGGGAATTCGTCGGAGAACTTGTCCACGCCCGTGCCCGACGGCATGGCCGCGGTGATGGCGACGATCTTGTCGTCCTTCTCAGCTTCCTTGATCAGCGCGCGGGCGAAGATCGAGGTGTAGCTGGGGGCATTGGCTGCGGCCTTCTTGAACTCGAAGGTCTTTGGATTGAACTTGGAGACTGCGTGGTAGTTCTCTTTGTGCGTATCGCCGAACGGATGACCTTTGCCCTTCTCGGTCACCGCGTGGACCAGGATAGGGCCGAGGCTGTCGGCATCGCGCACGTTTTCCAGGATCGGCACCAGGCTGTCCAGATTGTGCCCGTCCACAGGGCCCACATAGTAGAAGCCCAGCTCTTCAAACAGTGTGCCGCCGAACAGCATGGTGCGGGCGAACTCATCGGCCCGCTCTGCAGTTTCCTTCAGATAGCGCGGGAAGCGGCCGGCCAGATGCTTGCCGATGTCGCGCAACGACAGGAACGGGCGCGAGGAGGTGAGCCATGAGAGATAGTTGGTGAGCGCGCCCACGGCAGGAGCGATTGACATTTGGTTGTCGTTCAAGATGACCACGAGGCGGCTGTCCAGCGCGCCGGCATTGTTCATGGCCTCGTAAGCCAGACCGGCGCTCATCGCCCCATCGCCCATGACGCAGACTACGTTGTTATCGCCGCCTGCCATATCGCGCGCCATGGCCATGCCGAGGCCGGCGGAGATGGAGGTGGAGGAGTGGGCCGCGCCGAACGGGTCATACTCGCTCTCATCGCGCTTGGTGAAGCCGTAAAGGCCATCCTTTTGGCGGATGGTGCGGATCTTGTCGCGCCGGCCGGTGAGGATCTTGTGGGGGTAGGCCTGGTGGCTCACATCCCAGATCAGGCGGTCGCGCGGGGTGTCAAAGACATAGTGCAGGGCGACGGTCAGCTCCACCACGCCCAGCCCGGCGCCAAAGTGCCCACCGGTTTCTGCGGCAGCGGCGATGGTTTCCGTGCGCAGCTCGTCGGCCAGCTGGCGCAACTGCTTCGGATCAAGCTTGCGGAGATGTTCAGGCAGCGTCACCTGATCCAGAAGCGGTGTTGAACTCGACATGCGTTCTCTTACCCTCAATTCCCTCAGCGCGAGGCCCGTAATCGCCTAGTACCTGCGCGCCTTTTACTCAACCCTTGATCCAGCACATTCAGCTGCTTACCGCACAATTTCTTAGTCTAGCATCCCCGAAAACGGGTACAAGGAATTTCCTCACGCCCTGATGTCAGCCCGTTGACCCTAGCGTTGGTGAACAGTCCTTATGGTCGCTAAACCCTCAACTGCCACCAGGTTCTGGCATGCCATTTCATGCCAACTTTGCCCTCACGCTCCCCGGTGGCGGAAAAACTCTCTCAAAATACCAGACAGCGTGCATACTGCAAGCTGCGGCTTCGTCAAAACAACCCTTTCCGCCAGCGGATCGCGGGCCGAAAGCTCTGCCACCAGCTTGTGGGCCAGATTGACAATGACCGCTGATTCCATGGCCAAATGGCGACTTTTGAGCCGTTTGGGCAGTTCATCGGCCTCTTCCATTAAGCCACGCGTTGCGTCGAGACAACGGTCTAGGACCGCGCGCAATGCCGCACTCGACCGTGATTTGTCCAATTCTGTGACGTCAATGCCACAGTCTGCCATCCAGTCGCCCGGTAAATAGACCCGGTCCAGTTCGCGGCGGTCATCGGCGCAGTCCTGAAGGTGGTTGATCACCTGGAGCGCGTTGCACAAGGCATCTGAGTAGCGGTAGTGACGTGCATCTTCCCCATGCAGGTCCAAAAGATAGCGCCCCACCGGAGACGCGGATCTGAGGCAATAGCCGATCAACTCGTCCCAGTCTTTATAGCGCCCCTGAACCGCGTCCTGGCGGAACGCGTCCACAAGGTCGGTGCAGTGGCGCGAAGTGATGTTGGTTTCCCGCAGGCTGTCATACATGCGGCTTGCGGTTTCAAAGCCCGGATCATGGCGGTTTTCGCCGCCGCTCACCGCATCGGCCATGGCGTTGAGGCGATCTACCTTATCGTCTGGGGAAAGCTCCGGGTTGTCGGCAATATCGTCGATGGCCCGGGCGAATCGGTAATAGCGCGCGATGTGGGGGCGCAGCTTCTTGGGCAGAAGCCAGGAGCCGACGGGAAAGTTCTCATCGGCCGCGCCCTTGCCGGAAGGGGTTTCAATGACGTCTGCGCTGGTCATGGGGCGAGCAGTATCATGCGTTTTGATCGCACGATGGAAGATTGGGTGCAGCCCCCACCCGCGCCCTTGCGAATGCGAGGGCCCATAGCTCGGAGCCATGCTGAACGCTTGCTTGGGTCCTCGCGTTCGCAAGGACGTGGGAAAGGGTTATGACGCGCCTTGCTCAATGCTTCACTCCAGCCTCATAGCGCTCAGCCTGCCGCCGACGCCAGGCCCACCAGGGTGTGGGTCAACAGATCATCCGGGTCAGCCAGGCCCTCGATCACCGTGAAGTGGTTGGCACCGTCAATGGTGAGCGGGATAACCGCGCTGCCGCCGGCGTGCCATTCGTGGGTGATGTCTGCAACCTGATGCTTGTACTCATCGCTCTCCTCACTGCCGACGGCTGCGATGAGTTTCAGGCCGACCGGGGCAGACCAGAACACCGGGCTGGCCCCTTCTGCGCTATCGGAGGTGAGTTTCAGGTTCTCGTTGATGCTGGTGCGCACCAGGGGGCGCAGATCATAAAGGCCGGAGATGGCGAGGCCGCCTGTGACCAGAAGCGGGGGCACGTCTTCGTCGATCTTGTGCCATTGGGTGGCCAGCAGAGCGGCGGTGAGGTGACCGCCGGCGGAATGGCCAGAGACCACGATTTTCCGCCGGTAGGTTTTCCACAGGAAAAGGCAGCAGGCGCGCAATTGATTGATGATGTCCACCACGGTGACCTGGGGGCAGAGGTCATAGGACGGTACCGCCACGGTGACCCCGTGCATGTTGGCGCCCCTGGCCATGTGGGAGAAACTCTCGCGGCCCAGGGCCTGCCAGTAGCCACCATGGATGAACAGGGCGATGGGCCCCGGCTTTTCCTTGCGCGGCTTGAAGATGTCCACGCACTGGCGCACGCTTTCCCCATAAGCCACATCCAGGCGGGCCTCGGCGGCATCCTTGCGCCATTTGGATGCGTCCGCCGACCAGCCGGCCATGATTTCCATATGCTCGGGCACCCGGGCGCGGTTGTTGTATTCGGCCTCGTAATTGATGGCTGTGGTGATCTGGCGGTCCATGGCGGCCAACCTGCCAGAGGCCGGTGCGCCGGGCAAGCTATAAGGGCTCGGCCTTGCGCTCGTTTCGCGGGCCGGGCAAGATCGGCCCATGGCTTCCTCGTCCCTCACATTCCGCCCGCTGGAGGCGGCGCCCTTCGGGGTCTTGGCTGAGATTGAGGCCGGTGATGTGGATGCGGCGGTAGCCCTTTTCCTGGAAGCGGCCGATCAGATCACCGGCGCACTGCATGAAGCCGGCGGCCTGATGGTGGTGCGCGGGCTGTCGGCTCTGCGCGATGCGCCGCGCGCGCTGGTGACGATCTCTGAAGTGTTTGGGCCGGATGTGGAGAATTACCGCGAGACCCTCACCGCTGAACGCTTCTTCCATGAGGAGGTGGCGGAGGTTCTGGTGCTCTCCAACATGCCGCCCTGCAATCATTCTCCGCCGCCGCGGCCGGAACCGCTGCTGGATGAGGAGGGCCGGTTTCCGGTGCAGTTTCCCCAGCGGGCAAATTGGCACACGGACCAGAGCTACCGGCGCCCGCCGCCGGATGTCACCTTGCTGTTCGGCGTCACCGTGCCGCCGGCAGATCAGGGCCAGACGCTGTTTGCCGACTGTACGGCGGCACTGGAGGCGCTCGATCGCGATGTGCGTGATCAGATCGAAGGCTTAAGCGGGCTGCACGCGCCGAGCTGGATTGGCCGGCGGCCTCAGGATGTGAGGGCGGGCGCGGCCCCCAAGCCGCTGCTCGCCCATCAGTTGCCCCAGCGCCAGCCGTTGGTGCGGGCTCATCCGGTGACCGGCAAGCCGGCGCTCTATATTTGCGAAGAGGCGCAGATGGATCATCTGGAAGGCCCGATCGAAGGGCTGGAGCCCGGGCCCGATGGGGCAGGGGCGCAGCTGCTCCGGAGCCTCCTGGCCCATGCCACGCGGCGGGAGTTTGTCTACGTGCATGAGTGGCAGGAGGGGGATCTGGTGATCGGCGACAATCGCTGTTTGCTGCATGCGGCCTCGTGGTTCGATGCCGAAAAGCACCCGCGTCTCATGTGGCGCACCACGGTGAGCGGGCACCCTGGGGCGGAATATGCGGGCGAGCCCAAGAGCTGGGTGCCGGCGGAGGGGCATGCGCCGATGGAAGGCATGGAGGATGCGTGAGGGCCTCACGGGGAAGGTGCTTCCAACCAGACCCCCAAAAATGTTATGAGGGACCATGGATACGAAAAGCAAAGAAGCGCCCGAAGCCTCGGAACGCAATTGGCCGAACGGTGTTGCGAAGCGAGATGAGTTGGATGCTGCGCTTGAAGCTGGAGAGGCCAGTGGTGTCAGTGATCGTACCACACAAGAGATCTTCGACGGCGTGATATCCCGCCTGAAGAATGGCTAAATATCAGTATTCTGAGCTTGCTGTTCGGGATCTTGAAGGCATCGCAGAGTACACGTTTCTCAACTTTGGAGAAAAGCAGGCGCGGGCATATCGTGTCTCAATTGATCACGCCGCCGCCACTGTTGCCAATTTTCCTTCGCTGGGCAGGCCTTACGAGACGAAGAGCGGCACGCTCTATTTCAAGTACAACGTAGGCGAGCATGCTCTGTTTTATCGACAGGTGGGCTCAGATATCCTGATCATACGCGTTCTGCATCTCGTAATGGATTTTGATCGCCATTTGGAGACACGTTAGGGGTGCCGGCGGAGGGGCATGCGCCGATGGAAGGGATGGAGGATGCGTGAGGGGCCCTCAACTGCGTCGTCACCCTCCATCTCCGTCATCCCCGCGCAGGCGGGGATCTCCGGTCAGACGATCGGATCATCCCAGCCTCTGGATCCCCGCCTGCGC
>JBCDIP010000194.1:0-6153 GCA_038748855.1 Pseudomonadota bacterium | reverse complement strand
TAACACTGTGGGTGTAGGGCCGGGGGCCGTTCTGGGCTTGCGGCTGCCGCTCTATGTCCTTGTGGCCAGTGCCTTAACGGTTGCCGGTGTCGATGCCCGCGAACCGCTGCCAATGGCCGACATTGGCCTTTTTGTGTTGCTCGGAGTGTTGCTGACGGTGCCGCCTCTTTATGCTCTGCAGAAGGCCGTCTCCCTGGTCTCAACACTGACGATCAGCTCGCTTACGGCGTTGGGGCCCTTTATAATCTTCGCCTTACAGATCCTGGAGGCCCGCGTTGAATACTCCCAGGCGACGTTGATCGGCTTGGCCCTTTATTCTGTTGCTTCGCTCCTGTCAGCCGTCGGTGCGGTTCGCGCTGCCACACAGGCGGGTTAGTGTACCCCAAACAAAAACCGCTCCCGGCGACGTTCAATCGGCGGGAGCGGGCTTTGGACAAGCAGAGTGATCGGACGTGATCAGAGATATCTCGTCCGGCATCCGGCAACGTTTTTCACATAGTAGCGTTCAGCTTGCCTGATGCGCACGCGATCACCGTTGGCTTTGCGAACGGTGTGATTGTAGGCCCTGAGAGCAGCTTTCTTGCAGCGCTGGAAGTTTTTCTGCGCGATCTGCTGTTGGCGCTGTTCGAGGCGCCCGGACGTGGGATCGTTTGCTGCGGCACCGGAGGTTGTGGCGACGGTGAGGGCCGGCAGTGCGCCCATGAGCAGCGCGGCCAGGGCGAGGGTTTTGGTGAGTTTCATTTTGTTTTTCCTTTGTTGTGGCTTCACATAAGTGATTGGCAGAACACTAGCTTCTGCCTGTTTCGGTCGTTTGTCTGCGGGGACGGATTTTGGTTTCCGTTGTTTCGGCGGGGTTTCAGCTTGGAGATTTTTGTGTCTGATCGCGCCGCACAGTTGCAATTGGCCTGCGGAGCTCCGATTGTTGGGGCATGACCGAGAACGCCCAATACACAGACGCCACCCGTGACAGCCTGCAGCGCATTTTCGGCAAGGGGTTCACCTCCCCAGGTGGCCGCGAAGAGATGGCGAGGTTGCTGAACGGCCTGGAGCTTACCGGTCAGACCGTGATGGATCTGGGCTGTGGGCTTGGTGGTGACAGTCTGCTTCTGGGCGGTGCCTTTGGCGCCGGCAAGGTGGTGAGCGTCGATGTGGATCCCGGCAATCTTGAGGCCACGGGCGAAGCCGTGCGGGAGGCGGGCCTTCAAGATGTGGTCGCGCCTACTCTGGTTGAACCTGGACCGATGCCCTTTCCCGATGGGTCCTTCGATGCGGTCCACAGCAAGGCCATGATCTGTCACATCCAAGACAAGACGGCCCTGTTCAGCGAGGTCCGCAGGGTGCTGCGGCCGGGCGGCAGCTTTGTGGCGGCAGACTGGATGGCCGGCCCCGCTGAGCAGCTTTCCAAGAGCTACCATGACTTCGCCAATGATCTGGCCGACGCCGGTCTGATCTTCTTCTTTCAAACAGCCGCGCAGCACAGGGAGGCTTTGGAGGCCGCCGGGTTTGCGCACATAGATCTTGAGGATGCGTCCCCTCACATTCTGGCTTACGCCGAAGAGCTTCTGGACCGTGTGACGGGCGAGGCGAGGGACGATCTTCAGGCCACGCTCGGTGAAGACGGCTATGCGGGGATCTTGCGGCGCAGCCAAGGGCGGGTGGATGCCCTGGCGAGCGGTGATCTGCAGTTTCAGTATATGCGGGCTACTACCGGTAGATAATCACTTCGCCCTACGCCGCGGGCGTCTCCCCCAGCGTGGTGCAGCGGCGCATTACGCGGATCTCAGATCCCGTGTTGAACCCCATGGCCCGGTGCAGAAGGCAGCGATTGTCCCACACCATGCACTCGCCTGGGGTCCAGGAGTGGCGGTAGATCAGCTTGTCAGGCACCAGCAGCCCGTTTAGTTCATCGATGAGCGCGCGGCCGTCCTCATAATCCATGCCTTCGATGTTCTCCGCATGATCGCCCAGGAAGATGGCCTTGCGGCCGGTTTCCGGATGGGCGCGCACAACGGGGTGGGGAACCGGCGGCACCTCTGCGCGCTGGGCGGCCGTCATGGGCTCTTCGCCATGGCGCCTTGAGCGGGAGAAATCCAGATTGTGTAGCGCCTTCAGTGGGGCCACGCGGGCTTTCCACGCCTCGGGCAGCAGGTCATAGGCGCCGTACATGTCGGCAAACTCGGTCTCGCCGCCCACTTTGGGCACCTGCTCGGCATACATAATGGTGGCCAGCCCCCGGCGTGGGCGCCATGAGCCGTCGGTGTGCCAGAACAAAGTGCCCTTGTCGGGATGCTTTCCGTTGGGCTCGCCGTGCTCGTCCATGTTGGTGAGCTTGTAGATTTCCGGATGGTCAGCGTAGCCATGATACTGATTCATCACGTGGACTTGCACCTCGCCGAAGTTGCGAGCCAGAGCCACCTGGGTGGCTGGCGGTAGGTCCACATCACGGAACAAGATGAGCTGATAGGCCAGGAACGCCTCGTACACATGGGCAAAGATCTCCGGCGAGACGGCTTCGTCCATGGTGAGGCCGATGATTTCGCAGCCGAAAGCCGGGTGCAGCTCCTTGACCGTAAAAGGCCAGTTGTCCTTTGCGCTCATAACAGTGGCCCTTCGCCGGCCACCGTGGCCCGGTGCATGATGCGGCGCTGGCTGGGATCATAGGTTCGGCCCCGGTGGAGAACCGAGCGGTTGTCCCAAATCACAAGGTCATTGGCCTGCCAGCGGTGGGAATAGATATGCTCAGGGCGAACGCAAAACCCACTCAGCTCGCGGACCAAAGCGCGGCCCTTTTCCTGGGGCCAGCCTTCCACGTGAGAGCAGTGGCTGCCCACATAGTAAATCTTGCGGCCGGTGTTGGGGTGGGTGCGCACCAGAGGCTGGCGTTGGGGAGCCATCTCGCGCTTTTCCTGTTCGGAGAAGATGTCACCGGAAATCAAAGATCTGGAGTAAATGATGCTGTGTTCGCAGATGAGATCTTCCAGCTCTCCCTTCTCAATGTCGCCGTAGGGACCCTCCCAATGGTCATAGCAGGCCCGGGCGTCGGCGAACTCGGTCTCGCCTCCATCGCTCGGCACCTCTTTGGCTGAGAGAACTGAGTAGGTGCACGGCACGGGCTTGAACGAACTGTCTGAGTGCCAGAGCAGGTTGCCCTTCATGTAGATGCCATGCTTGTCGGCAGGTTTGATGATGTTGCCGTCGTCATCCACATTGGCGAGCATGGTGACTTTCTCATGCACCCCGCCATATTGGTCGCGCTTCAGGGGTTGCTCCAGCGGGCCGAGCCGCTCTGAAAAAGTGACGAGATCCACGTCGCTCAACACCTGGTCGCGAAACACTGCAACGCCCGCCTCATCAATCGCTGCGTGCAGGGCTTGGAAAGTGTCGTCTGCAATCGGTTTGCTTAAATCAATATCTGAGATCTCAGCGCCAAAACCATCCTTTATGGGTGCGACTTTCATGATCCAATTCCTTTAAGCCTCAAAGGGGGCGAGCTTCTCCCAGTTGAAGATCACGCCTGTGCCGGGTGTGTCCGGGGCCACCGCCCGGCAATTCTCCACCACCAGCGGGCGCTCAGTATACTCATCAATCGGGAAGCTGTGCACCTCCAGCCAGCCGCCATTGGATTGCCCGGAGACCAGGCTCACATGGAGCTCCTGCATGCCGTGGCTGCAGACCGGGATATCGTATTTGCGCGAGAGCTCTGCGACCTGGAGCCAGCCTGTAATCCCGCCGCAGTTGGAGGCGTCAGGCTGGATGTAGGAGAGGGCCGCCTGATCGAATGCGTAGCCGAACTCGTGGATGGTGTGGAGGTTCTCGCCCATGGCGAGCGGCACGCCGGTGGCCTCGGCAATCGTGGCATAGCCCGCATAGTCATCCGGAATTGTGGGCTCTTCGAACCAGAGGATGTCATGGGGTTTGAAGGCGTTGGCCGCCGCGATGGCGTCTTCTACGCTCAAGGCATAGTTAGCATCCACCATCAATGTGCGATCTGGCCCAAGCAGCTGGCGCACGGCAGCCACGCGCTCCACATCTTCAGCCATATGCTCGCGGCCCACCTTGATCTTCACCGCTGAGAAGCCGCGGGCGAGATACCCTTCCACATTGGCAAGGAGCTTCTCAAGATCGAAGCCCAGATCGATGCCGCCGCAATAGGCATCGCAGGTGGTGCCGGCGCCGCCGGCCATCTCGCGCAGAGGTTTGCCGAGCCGCTTGCCGCGCGCATCCCACAAGCCGGTGTCGACCGCCGAGATGGCGAACGAGGCCACTCCGCCGCGGCCCACATAGTGGATGTGCCACTGCATGGCTTCATAGAGCGCTTCCACATCGTCCGCCTCCTGGCCCACCAGGAAGGGCGCGAGATCATGGCGGATCATGGCCACGATCGCCTGGCCGCCGCGTCCCCCGGTGTAGGAATAGCCGGTGCCCTCGGTGCCGTCATCCAGGCGAACCGTGGCAGTGATCAGCTCAAAATGGGTGTGATCGCCGTGTTTGGCATCCACCAGAACCTCAGCCAGTGGCACTTTGAAGAGCTGAGCATTTACGGTTTCAATCTTAGCCATTGTCTTTGTGTCCGCTGTCCAGTTTGGCTTTCCAGCGCTCATTTGAGGTGATGGCCTTGTTGACGATGCCATCGGGCACCCGGCCGGCCATCACGTCCAGCACCGCCTTGGTGTCGGCCGCACCAATGCCGCCAAAGCACTGGTCGGTCCAGCAGAGGGAGTGGGGTGTGGTGATCACGTTGTCCAGCGTGAAGATCGGATCGTTCACGCCAGATGGCTCTTGCTCGAACACATCCAAACCTGCACCGGCGATGCGGCCGTCTCTAAGTGCTTCCGTCAACGCCGCCTGATCCACGATGGGTCCGCGGGCTGTGTTGATCACGTAGGCGGTGGGTTTCATCAGGCTCAAGTGGTGGGCATCCACAATGCCTTCAGTTTGCGGGGTGAGGGGGCAGTTCACGCAGAGATAGTCGGAGCGCTTGAAGAGCTCTTCTAAGGACACCAGTTCCACGCCCAGCTCTTTTGCCGTGGCTTCATCGGCAAATGGGTCGTGGGCGATGTACTTCATGGAGAGCGGCTTGATGATGGTGAACATCTCCGCGCCGATATTGCCGATGCCGATGGATCCAAGCGTGAGGCCCACCAGGCCCTGGCCCATGTGATCGGAGCGCTTGGCCCAGCCGTCCGGGCCTTCGCGGGTGAGTTGGTCTTTCACCATGAGGCGCCCGGCTAGGGCTAGCATGAGCGTGAGGATGGCCACAGCCACGGGGCGGCGCACGCCAGATGGGGTGATTACCAGAGCCACGTCGTTGGCATCGCAGGCCGCCACGTCCACCGTGTCATAGCCCACTCCGAACCGAGCGATGAGCTTCAGGCGGCCGTCGCCTGGAAAGCTGTCCGCATCAAAGCGGGCGCCTAAGAGGATCAAGGCATCGAAACCCACCATGCTTTCAGCAGCGATGCGGCCATCGGTGACCGGCACATAGGCCCATTCAATCTGATGCTCGTCATCCAGCGGGCTGAGATCAAAGGAGGGGTAGGCGGCGGTGCCGTCGGGTTTTTGAAAATCGGCGCTGAGGGCGACGCGGAACTTCGTCATGTTCATTGCCCTCCGGCCAGGGCATCGTCGCTTACGGTGGCTTTGATGGCCGAGAAGCCTTCGGTCAGGGCGCGCTGCAACAGCCACATGTCTCCCAGATAGCAGATGAAATCGAAACCCTGATTGAACAGCTCCACGCCTTCCTCGGGCGAGCCCACCAGGCGGCCGACGCTTTTGTTGTGCTTGGCGCCGGCGGCCAGCACCGCGTCCACCGCTTCGGTAAAGCGGGGGTTTTCAAAGTCGCCGGGAATGCCGAGCGAGGCGCTGAGATCGAAGTGGCCGATCCACAGGCAATCCACGCCGTCCATGGCCGCGATTTCATCGCAGTTATCGATGCCGTCAGCGGTTTCAATGAGGGGGGTAAGCGACGTCTTCTGATTGGCAGAGGCGAGGGCGTCGAGCACAGAGGCGGGATGGTAATCATCATGGGCAATGTTCAGAGCACAGCCCCGGTTCCCGTCCGGCACATAGTTGATGGCGTCCAGACAGGCTTTGGCTTCAGCGGGGGTGCCCAGCATGGGCGGGATGATGCCTTGCGCGCCCACGTCGCAGGCC
>JBCDIP010000193.1:0-6170 GCA_038748855.1 Pseudomonadota bacterium | reverse complement strand
TCGGTGTCGATCCCTATTACCTGACCCACAAGGCCGAGGCGATGGGGTATCATCCTCACGTGATCCTCGCCGGGCGGCGGATCAACGATGGTATGGGCGCCTACGCTGCCGGGCAACTGGTCAAGGCGATGCTCAAACGGCGGATCCAAGTAGAAGGTGCGCGTGTGCTGGTTCTCGGCCTCACCTTCAAAGAGAATTGTCCGGATTTACGGAACACGCGTCTTGTAGATGTGGTGCGCGAATTGCGGGATTACGGCATTCAGGTCGATGTCCACGATCCCTGGCCAAACCCGGACGAGGCGCGCCATGAATATGGGCTGGATCTTGTAGAGACGCCGGAAGATGGTGCTTACGACGGGATCGTTTTGGCCGTCGCGCATGACCAGTTCAGAGCATTGGGGGCGGACGCGATGCGCGGCTTTGGCAAAGCTGCACATGTACTTTATGACCTTAAGCATGTGCTCGCCCCGCAAGAAAGCGATCTCAGGCTGTGACTTTGCGCGGGCATTCAAGGCACCCTGCCCCTAGATCAAGCGCCTTCGGGGCTTGAGGCCCACCAGCCGCCAAACGGCTCGTCCAACAACCCTTCAAAAAGCTGAAAAACCTGCGCGACCGACGATAGTGTCCATAAGGACCGATCGGCAGCGCAGGCCGGTCAGGGAGTGACAACCTTAACTCTCGTACAAGATCAAACAACCGGCGGCCGTGCGAAGAAGGGATGCCGTCAGGGACGATTTCGCCCCTCCCGATTGATCGATCTTTCAAAGATCAGCTTAGAGAGCGAAGTCTAACTCAGCAACAGGGCAAAAGGTAGTAGGCGGCTACTACATCGCCGGTTGGATTTAGGCCGACAGGGCCCAATCCCAGTAAATCTCCCGTGCCTGACGGGTCACCGGTCCCACTTGGTAGTTGGTGTCATCAAACGCCACCACGGGCGTAACCTTTGCCAGGTTACCCGACATGAAGACTTCGTCAGCGCCGTGGAAATCGTCAAACGTGAGCACGGCCTCGTGCACTTTCCGCCCAGCGTCGCGCAACAGGCCCATGTGGCGCTGGCGCGTGATGCCGTTGAGGAACGTACCGTTAGGTATCGGCGTAAACACCTCCCCATCCTTCACCATGAAGATATTGGAGGTTGCCGTTTCCGCCACATTGCCCATGGCATCGGCCACCAAGGCATTTGAAAACCCCTTCTTCATGGCTTCACGCAACATCCGGCCATTGTTGGGATAAAGACACGCAGCTTTTGCCTCCACTGTGGCCATGCTTTGCAGAGGCCGGCAAAACTGGGTGGTGGTGAGCGTGGCCGTGGCACTTTCCGGGGGCATGGGGACGAGCTCCAGACCAATGGCAAACCCAACCGAATCCGGATCCACCGTAATGAAACCCGGCCCAGGCTCGATCGGCCAATACATGGGCCGAATATAGATCGCGGCATCAGGGGCAAACTTCTTCAAACCATCGCGGACAATGCCTTCAATCTCCTGCGGGCTCAGGGTGGGGATCATATCCAGCGCCTCAGCAGAGCGGTTAATCCGGCCGCAATGCAATCCCAGATCAGGCACCACGCCATTGGCCTGCCGCGCACCATCGAAAACCAGTGTGCCGTTCCAGGTGGCCTGATCGCAGGCCCTCAGAACCGGCACATTGCCTTCGTGCCAGTCACCTTCAAAATAAGTCCAAACCACCTCGCCGTTCGGCATGATCAAGCACCCTGTTCGTGAAAGCTGTTAAGAAGGAAGCCGTGTAGCACGATCATGCGCGAAGACCAAAGCAGATGAAACACCGACCCGGCCGGAACCACCTCATGAGATCAGACGTTTCAACACGATTTGCTAAGCCCGATGATCACCAAACAATCAGCCGGCTCGTCGATGCATTGGCCGGCGCGCTTTCTGAGGACGGCATACCGTTCAAGACGACGGGCAGTGATGCCAGCATAGACAACTTCATCGCACAAGATCGCGGCTGCGCCATCTTGGCAGAAGATGAAACCGGTCCCCTTGGTCTGGTCACCGCCTCGTTCAATCTGGCGCTCAGATATGGCGGCGAATATGCGCAAGTTGAAGAGTTGATCGTGCTTGAGGCCGCTCGTGGCAAGGGGGTTGGTGCAACCCTGATCACAGCCGTCATCGATGCCGCACGGCAGCGCGGTTGCGTGGAAATTGGTCTTTATGCGGCTCCGCGAAACCAGGCCTTCTATGAAAAGATGGGGTTCGCATTCGCGGGTCCCGACATGCGGATGACGCTCTAAACGGCCGAGCGCAGAGCCTCCGGGATGCCCGATGGCGTCGGGACAACCGCAACGCCGGCTGCCTCCAACGCGGCCTTCTTGCCCGCATAACTGCCCACACTGCCCATCACGATCGCGCCCGCGTGGCCCATCTTCTTGCCGGGGGGTGAGGCCGCTCCGGCAATGAATGCGGCGATGGGCTTCGACATGGTCTTGGCGTATTCGGCCGCTTCTTCCTCCATGCCGCCACCAATCTCGCCCACAATCGCTACGGCTTCCGTGCGCTCATCTTGATCCAGAGCCACCAGCGCATCCTTCGTTGTGGTGCCGATGATCGGATCTCCGCCAATTCCGATGAAGGTGGAAATGCCAAGTCCGCCTTGAACCAGGTTGAGGCACACCATGGTGCCCAGGCTTCCAGAACGCGAGATCACACCAATCCCGCCGGGCTTGAAGATGCCCGGATTGAACGCCGGCATGAAGCCGACAAAGCACTCACCAACGGTCACCAGCCCTGCCGTGTTGGGGCCGATCACCTGACAGTCTGCTTCCTTGGCTGCAGCGAGGAAGTACATCACGTCCTGCACCGGAACGTGCTCGGTCATCACCACCATCTTTTTGATGCCGGCGGAGATCGCATCCAGCGCTGCTGCTTTCACGCCCAGAGGCGGGATGAAGAGGACCGTTGCATCCACCTGAGTTTCCGAAGCGGCGTCCGCAGCAGAGCCCCAGACCGGGCGGCCGATATGTTCCGTGCCGGCCTTCTTCGGGTTCACGCCGCCAATAATCTTGGTGCCATACTCCGCCATCCGTTCTGCCCAGAACGTGCCCTGGCGCCCGGTAATCCCTTGCACGATAACGGTTTCGTTGCCGCGGACAATCATTGCGCTGCCTCCACAGCGGCCTTCACCGCATCATCCATGAACTCGTAGGGTTCGAGCCCCAAGCCATCGCGCACCATTTGGATGGCTTCCTTATCGCCCGTGCCATGTATGGTGAAAAACACTGGGATGTCCGGCTCCAACTCCTTCCAAGCGTTGACCACACCTTCGGCCATCACATCGCATCTGGCAAAGGCTCCGCAGAAGTTGACCATGAGCGACTTGACGTTGCGGTTGGCCAAGACGATCTCCAGCGCCTCCTTCGACAAGCGATAGGCTTCGCCGCCAATCTCCAGGAAATTCGCCGGCGCGCCGCCATAGTGGCTGATGGCATCCATGGTGGTCATGGTCACCCCGGCTCCATTCGCCAACACGCCTACATTACCATCGAGCTCGATGTATTTGAGGTTCACCGCATGGGACCTTGCTTCAAGCTCAGTGGTCTTGTCGGGCGTGCCATGCTTGGCCAGCTCTTCCTGACGTTTCACCCCGGAATCATCCAGAGTGAACTTGCAATCTAGCGCAATGAGGTCACCGTCCGTCGTCTGGACCAATGGATTAATCTCAAGGAGCTCAGCATCATTAGCCGTATAGACGGCGTAGAGCCTCTCCAGCAGGTCAATCAGCGCACCCTCATCGATATCGCCCAGTTCGGGAAGATTTGCCGCCACCGCAGCGCGGTCAAACCCATTGCGAATGTCGGCGGTCAACCGCATCAGCTTTTGTGGATGCTTCTCGGCAATCTCCTCGATGTCCATGCCGCCCTCCGGCGAGAACAAGACCAATGGGCCTTTGGTCACCGGATCGTTCAGCACGGCTGCATAGAGTTCTCTGGCGATAGGCACTTGGGCCTCCACCAGCACCTTCTTCACCTCATGCTCGCCGATATGCATACCCAAGATGCGCGCGGCTTCTGCGCTGGCCTCAGCCGCGTTTGACGCCAGAGCAATACCGCCCGCCTTGCCGCGCTTGCCCGTAGGCACTTGGGCCTTCACCACGCAAGGGCCGATCTTCTCTGCGATCGTCCCTACTTCTGCGGCCGTGCTGGCAATCTCGCTGGCCGGAACCGCAATGCCTGCCGCGCTCAGAAGAGGCTTTGCGGCATACTCCTCGAAATTCATGAGTGCCTATTTTCCGTATTTTGCCCAATAGTCGCCGAACAGCTCTTCTTCGCTCGGCTTGTCCTCGCCCACCGTGTTCACCAGGTGGGTGATGTTGATGAAGTGGGAGTAGTTCAGATTGTCCGAGATCGAGTTGCCCGCCCAGGTGCCGCACCCCATGGACAAGGTAAAATTCAGCCCATTGTTGAAGCTGCCGCCATTGCCGAACGTGTGGGCCTGGTTCACCAGAACACGTACCACCTTCAAGTCTTCGGCCAACTCCGTCGCGTGCGCGGGCGTCTTGGTATGGATCCCGCAGGAGTGGCCCACGCCTTTCACGTCCAGGATACGCGCCACCTTGTTCTTCGCATCCGCAAAGTCCTTGGCCCGATAAACGGTCAGCACCAAAGCGAGCTTCTCATCGGAGAGGGGTTCGTCTCTCCCAATCCCCTCATGCTCCACCATGAAGAACTTGGAGGACTTTGCTTCCTCCTCAAGGCCCGCCACTTCAGCAAACACATCAGCGTTCTTGGCGATCACATGCCGGTTGAGCTTGCCGTCCACCCAAAGGGTGTCCACCACCTTCTGCTTCTCATCGCCGGATGCCCGATAGCCCCCTGCCCGCTGAAGCGCTGCAATCGCATTCTCATAAACATCATCCAAGATGATCACGGCGTTTTCCGAGGAACACGACGTGGAGTTGTCGAATATCTTCGATGCGCAGATCTTCTCTGCCGCATCATCCAAATCTGCAGTGGAATCGATGATCACCGGCACATTTCCCGCTCCAACGCCGATGGCCACAGTGCCGCTCGAATAGGCTCGGCGCACATTGTTTTGCGAACCGGTGCAGACCACAAGATCGCACCCCTCCATAAGCCCTTGGGTGAGTTCTTTGGAAACCGGTGAAGGCAGGATCTGCACCAGGTCTTCAGGATGACCGCCTTTGCGCAGTTCGGCCCGCATGAGTTCCACGGTTTTGGCGGTGGTATTATAACCTGCAGGAGACGGCGCAATGACAACAGCATTGCCGCCTTTGACCGCCATCATGGCTTTATTCACCGGGGTTGCTGCCGGGTTGGTCGACGGGCAGACAGCGGCGACTACGCCGACCGGCTTGGCATACTTCACCAAGCCCTTTTCCGGCAGCTCTTCAATGATCCCGGTGGTCTTTACCCGGGAGAGATCGCGCAAGGTGCCGAAGGTCTTGCGCGTGTTCTTGATGATCTTGGACGGCACATTGCCGAGACCTGTGTCCTCGACGGCCAAGACCGCTAAGGCTTCTGCGTTTTCAGGTTTATAGATCGACCAGGCCAGAGCGGTCACCGCTTCGTCGATCCGGGCCTGATCGTGATTATCGAACGCCTCCATGGCGGCGCGCCCACGGGCGATCAATCCGTCAATCACGCTGCGAACGTCTTCGGCGTCGCCAAAGCCCTTATGTGCTGCAAGTGTCATAATACCGGCCTCTCAGCGATGGATCTGGCGCCTCAAATCAAGACACCCTCAATCTCAATAATTGGAATATAGCATTCAACTTTTCACAAATACGTACGATCGTCAAGTCTCAGCGCTGGACGCTGCTTGGTGTAATGACCAAAGTTCCGCGATGCGATTAGCCTTGTCACGCATGCTGGGCAGATAGCTTACCGCCTTCTCCAGCGGCATCCGCATATGCAGGGCGTGCACGGACAAAGCAGCAATCGCTTTGCCCGTATCGTCCTGGATGGAAACGGCAACCGCCGAAAGCCCTTCGACAAACTCTTCGTTGTTGAACGAGTATCCTTCCGAACGGATCTTGGCAAACTCTGCCTCAAGGACAGCTTCATCGGCCAAAGTGTGTTGGGTAAAGCGCTTCAATTCTGTCGCCCCTAACAGGCGCGAACGCACATTTTTATGCTGGTTCGCCGCCAGCATCTTCCCTATCGCCGTACAGTGGAACGGGACGCGACTGCC
>JBCDIP010000192.1:0-6188 GCA_038748855.1 Pseudomonadota bacterium | reverse complement strand
TGCCGTTGTCATGGAAGGGATTGTGAGAGGCTGAAATCATCACGCCGAGATCGGCCCGCAGGGAGCGGGTCAGCATGGCCACAGCCGGGGTGGGCAGCGGACCAAACTGGAACACATCCATGCCCACGGACGTAAACCCGGCCACCAGCGCAGGCTCGATCATATAGCCGGACAGGCGCGTGTCCTTACCGATCACGACCCGGTGGCGATGTTCGCCGCGGGTGAACAGGCTGCCGGCCGCCATGCCCACGCGCAAGGCGGTTTCTGCGGTCATCGGCCAATTGTTGGCCGTGCCGCGAATTCCATCTGTTCCAAAGTATTTCCCAGCCATGTCACTTCAATCCCCCAGCCGAACACACCCTCCGGCCAAGTTCCCCTGCTCTGATAACACTATTCAACCTACTGTCTGTACAAGAACAATCGGTAAATTCTAAGGCACTTGCCGCTGTCTAATGCCTTCCCAAACGGCGAAGGCCTCGGCAGTTTGCTTAACATCGTGCACGCGGAACAGTTGCACACCGCGTGCCAAACCGCTTAAAGCGGCCGAAACCGAGCCCACCGCGCGGTCACGAGCCTCGGTAACGCCGGTTAACGCCCCCAGAAACCCTTTGCGCGAGACCCCAAGCATCAGGGCCACCCCCAGCCCATGGAACACGGCCAGATCGTTGATCAGTTCCAGGTTGTGGGTGAAGGTCTTGCCAAAGCCGATGCCCGGATCGGCAACGATTTTCGCCCGTGGAATGCCGGCGTCCACACACGCCTCGATATTGGCGCTCAGCTCATCAAACACTTCAAGGCACACATCGTTGTAGGCTGGCGCATCCTGCATCACCTTCGGCTCGCCCTTGGAGTGCATCAAGATCACCGGTGCGGCCAGCTCTGCCGCCGTTGCCCGGGCGTCCGGATCGTAGGTCAGGCTTGAGATGTCATTGATGATGTGGGCACCGGCAGCCATCGCCTTGCGCATAACAGAGGACTTTCGCGTGTCGCACGAAATGGGGGTGCCGCGCCCAGACAGCGCTTCGATAACCGGGAGAACACGGGCACATTCGGTGACCTCATCCACCGGGTCTGAGCCGGGCCGGGTGGATTCGCCGCCAATATCAAGAATGTGCGCGCCATCCTCGGCCGCTTGAATGGCTTGGGCGATGGCATCTGAATGGTCGTGAAACTCACCACCGTCTGAGAAACTGTCCGGCGTCACATTGACGATCCCCATGATCTTCGGCGATGTCAGATCTAGGCCAGAGAGCGGCGCGCGCGTCTCCTCCAAGGCCGCCAGCGCCTCTTGGATCGCCGTCTCGCGGGAGGCTGCGACGTCCTGATAGCTGATGAGCGTGCGGCTGTTGTCGACACGCGAAATGATCTCCACATGGCTGAACCGCACGGGGCCGCCGGCCAGCCGCCCGCCTGCGGCCTGTGCACCCTCGTGGAAATAGAGCGGTCTGAGATAAACTTGGTGAGCGCCCATAAGGAAACCCGTCTTGTGCCGCAGTGACTTGCGCGTCTTATCGGCGATAGACCTTAAGAGTTCAACCGAATTTGGCAGAGTGGTGCGTGCTAGGCGTGGATGAACTGAGGGGCCGGCTTGGCCTCGCCATCCGGTCGTTTAATGACAAGCGTTGGGACGTCGGCCTCGTCGCGCACAGGCGTTCGGGCCAGGTGCTCCTCAAGCCCGGAGGCCAGGGCATTGAAAGCCTCTCTCGCTTCGCGCGCCTCAAGAGGCTCCAACGGGCTCTGAGGCGCTTCCAGGCGCACGCCGGTTCCCTCAGACCGCAGCTGCCGCATGGCTGCGCTCAACGTCCCCAGAGGGCCTGTGACAAGCGTTGTGCTCGCCAGTGCAATCGCAGCGATGAGCAACACGAAGAACATGACCATCAGGAACACAAAGGTCCTAGTTTCTTTCGCCTTGGCGCTGAGGTCAACCATGGATTGGGGAACCATCACGCCCCAGCCCGTGCCGGCCACCGGGGCAAAGCCGGCGATCATATCGGTCTGAACCATTGGCGAACGGAACATGTCGCCGCCATGTTCGCCGTTCAGCACACGCTTGACTGCAGACAGTTTTGCCAGGTTCTTGCGCCCTTGGACCCAAGCATCCAACGGATGGGCGAGCACGTTTCCTTTATGGTCCACGATGGCCGCATGGCCGGTTTTGCCGAACTGGACCGATTTGGCCAAAGCCACGATGTAATCGGTCTTCAGCTCGCCAATGGCCAGACGCGTGCCCAGCCGCTTCACCATGAACAGCGACGGCGTGCCATCAGACCCGCGCATCACCGGGCTCAAGCGGGGGTCGGGCCCGTTGGCGTAAACCCTTAACATGTTCAGCATATCTGCCGGAAACGGCGCTTTGAGCTTGGGGCCGGTCATGCCCGCCTGCCAGTCCACAAAGCCGCTTCTGAGATCAACCAGGCTCATGTGCGCAAAGTTGAGCCCCTCAAGGATCGCTTCCAGATTTGAGGGACCCTGATCGGAGCCGATATTGTCGGCGATCAGCTGGAAGCCCGATTTGACTTCCCTATGGTAGCGCTCCAAAGACGCGCCCAAGGTGCGGGCGATCACTTGGTGGCGTTCGCTGGCATCAACGACTTCGTGGTTCACCATGCTGCGCTCGAGCCAAAACCAAAAGAGCACCAGCGGCAAGGTCATCCCCAAACCGAACAGCACCAATAAAGTGCGTCGCAACCGCATAATGTTCTCCCAAAGCCTGGACCAATACCGCAATATTTCAAGCCAGTGGCCAAAGACTAGCGGGCAAGAATTTCAGTTCAATTTCTATGTTGAAGAAAATTTTTCCGACTTAAGTAACCGCTAGCTAACCAATGTCTCGGCGCCTGTGAAGCGGCGGATACGCTCCAATTCCGCCTCCAAACGCTGCATGCGGCCGGCGGACGGTTTGACCTTGGGCTCAAACCAAAGCCCTTTGGTGACGAGGGTTCCGTCTTTGCGCTCATGCTTGAGGTCGATGCGGCCGATCAGCTTGTCTCCCTCCAGCAGAGGGAAGACATAGTAGCCATACTGGCGCTTGGCTTCAGGGACGAAGATTTCGATGCGGTAGTCGAAATTGAACAGGCGCAAAGCGCGCTTGCGGTCGCGGATCATGGGGTCGAACGGACTGAGCACCCGCAATCTTGCCGGCGCCGGCGGGAGGTTGTCCAAGGCGTCCTGATAGTCCGAGCGGGCATAGGAGAGCTTAGGTTTGCTGCCATCGGCGCTCTCCACCGCCACCTGCACCAGGTCATCGGCGTGCTGACGCTCGCACCAGGCCTTGGCTTCAGCTGGGCTGATCAGGTCCCAAAACGCTGCAATCTCACCATGTGTCGCAAAGCCCAACCGGTCGAGCGCGCTCTCGCAGGCCCAATTGATGAAGGCATCATGGTCCGGTTCGGCCTCCAGATGGTGAGGCGCAATGACCCTGTGGGGCAGATCGTAGACCTTCTGGAAGCCTTCCCGGCGGGCCACGGCCAAGGCGCCGGTGCGCCAGAGATATTCCAGGGCGGTTTTGCTGGGGTGCCAATCCCACCAGCCTGCATTGTCGCCAGGCGCGACGTCTCCGCGCAATTCGCGGGACATGCAACAGCCCTTCTCTTCAACAAAGGCTAAGATCTCATCGAACTTCTCTTCAAACCCCGTGCGGTTCCACTTACGCCAGCGTTCGGCCAAAACCGCTTCCTCGCGCTGAAACCGGTGGCGCCAATAGCGATAGAAGGCCGACGGGATGATGGAGGCATCGTGGGTCCAGTTTTCGAACAGCTCCCCATCCTTCTCCAACAACTGCTTGAGATGAGCCGGCCGATAGGTCTGGTTGCGGGCATGAAGGATCATGTCGTGGGCCCGCTCCACGGTGCGGATGGAATCCACCTGCACAAACCCGATGTTTTCAATCAGCTCCAAAAGTCCCTGCTTCGACAACGCCGTCTTGGGCGGGGCCGAGAGGCCTTGGCGCTGCAGAAGCAGATTGCGGGCAAGGGTGTTGGAGACGGTCGGCGTGGACAAGGGAAGGCCT
Organism: Pseudomonadota bacterium; assembly: GCA_038748855.1. Classification (GTDB taxonomy): domain Bacteria; phylum Pseudomonadota; class Alphaproteobacteria; order Rhizobiales; family CAJQND01; genus JAAEUE01. The sequence continues at coordinate 2,179 of JBCDIP010000192.1, read as the reverse complement.
CAAGCGGTCAGAACGTGCCGCAAAGCTAGCCCGGAACGGTCGGCACAACAACAAGCGGGGCGCTTTCCCTTTGGAAAACGCCCCGCAATACTGACAGGTTTTGGTCAGGAGCTAGCCCCCTGGCCTCTAGCCCTGGGGCTGCGGCTCCATATCGCCGGCGCCGCCCTCTTCCTTGGGCTTGGGCGGCGTGGCTGCCTTACCGGTAACCGGCACAGCCGAGCCGCCGCCTTCGCGTGGGGCATCATCGCCCGTGTCGCGCACAGGCTGCTTTCCGTCCAGCAGATCCTTGATTTCGGTCCCGCTCAAAGTTTCGAACTCAAGCAGGCCCTCAGCAATGATCTTCAGCTGATCGGCATGGTCTTTCAGGACCTTCTTGGCTTTCTTCAGGCCTTCATCCACCAGCTTGTAGATTTCCGCATCCACCAGCTTCTGGGTGTCATCAGAGTGGTTCTGGGTGCGGGTCACCGAATGGCCGAGGAACACTTCTTCCTCGTTGTTACCGTAGGCCAGCGGGCCCAGCTTGTCGGACATGCCGTACTGGGTGACCATGGCATGGGCCATCTGGGTGGCCATCCTGATGTCGGACGACGCGCCGGAGGTGACCTTGCCGTGGCCGAAGATCATCTCTTCTGCCACCCGGCCGCCCATGGCCACAGCCAGGTCAGCCTTCATCTTGTTGCGCGTGACGGATACTGCGTCACGCTCCGGCAGGCGCATGACCATGCCCAACGCGCGGCCGCGCGGAATGATCGTGGCTTTGTGGATCGGATCGGAGTCCGGCATGTGCAGGGCCACCAGGGCGTGGCCGGCTTCATGGTAGGCCGTGAGTTTCTTTTCTTCCTCACTCATCACCATGGTGCGCCGTTCAGCACCCATCATCACCTTGTCTTTGGCGTCTTCAAACTCTTCCTGGGTGACCAGCCGCTTGGACCGGCGGGCGGCCAGAAGGGCAGCCTCGTTCACCAGGTTGGCGAGATCAGCGCCAGAGAAACCGGGGGTTCCACGGGCAATCACCTTGGAATCCACATCCGGCGCCAGAGGCACGTTCTTCATGTGAACGCTGAGGATCTTCTCACGGCCAATAATGTCAGGCCGCGGCACAACGATTTGGCGGTCAAAGCGACCCGGGCGCAGAAGCGCGGGGTCCAGCACATCCGGACGGTTGGTGGCCGCGATGAGGATCACGCCCTCATTGGCCTCAAAGCCGTCCATCTCCACCAGCAATTGGTTGAGGGTCTGTTCACGCTCGTCATTACCGCCGCCAAGACCTGCACCACGGTGCCGGCCAACCGCGTCAATCTCGTCGATGAAGATGATGCACGGGGCGTTTTTCTTGGCTTGCTCGAACATGTCGCGCACACGGCTGGCGCCCACGCCCACAAACATTTCCACAAAGTCAGAACCGGAGATGGTGAAGAACGGCACATTCGCTTCGCCCGCAATGGCGCGCGCCAGGAGCGTCTTACCGGTTCCGGGAGGGCCCACCAACAGGGCGCCGCGCGGGATTTTGCCGCCCAGGCGCTGGAATTTGTGGGGGTCTTTCAGGAAGTCGACAATCTCTTCTAAGTCTTCCTTGGCTTCATCCACACCGGCCACATCTTCAAAGGTTACACGGCCGTGGCGTTCGGTCAGCAGCTTGGCTTTGGATTTGCCAAAGCCCATGGCTTTTCCGCTGCCGCCCTGCATCTGGCGCATGAAGAAGATCCAGACGGCGATCATCAGCAGGAAGGGGAACCAGGAGAAGAGCATCTGCACCAGGAACGGCATATCTTCCGATTCCGGCTTGGCGGTGATCTTCACGCCCTTCTCGGTGAGTTCGGGGACGAGCTGTGTGTCGGTCGGTTTGTAGGTCTTGAACGAGCGGCCATCCACGGTGGTGCCGACCACGTCGTTGCCGGAAATGGTCACTTCGGAGACCTTGCCCGCATTCACGGCGACTGTCGGTTTTGTCAATCCGTCGATAACGCGACCGCATTCGCCCATGCCCATGACGGTACCACCGGGCGAATGAATGTCGTACGCGATGCGCGTCACGTCGGGGTTGTTTTCGGCGTGCAACGACACGCGGGCAATGCCGTCGTAGCCCGTCATACCGAAAAAAGGAAAATCAAGCCCGAACTTGTGCACAAGTACCCCATGCACCGGAATGATTGCCATGCCGTCGCGGGTCACACTGTGC
>JBCDIP010000191.1:0-6208 GCA_038748855.1 Pseudomonadota bacterium | reverse complement strand
GGAGGTCGGCGGCCGGGCCAAGGAGCTGCGGACCGAATATGGCACGGTCTCCAAGCAATCCATCGGGGCCATCCAGCGCCGGCTCCTGGTGCTGGAAGAGCAGGGGGCGGAGAGCTTCTTCGGCGAACCGGCTCTCGACATCAAAGACATTATGCGCACCACGCGCGATGGCCGCGGCTATATCAACATTCTGGCGGCCGACAAGCTGATGCTCTCGCCACAGCTCTATGCCACCTTCCTGCTTTGGCTCTTGTCGGAGCTGTTTGAAGAACTCCCCGAAGTGGGCGACCCGGACAAGCCCAAGCTCGTGTTCTTTTTCGATGAAGCCCACCTTTTGTTCGATGAAGCGCCCAAGGCGCTGATTGAGAAGGTGGAGCAGGTGGTGCGCCTGATCCGGTCCAAGGGTGTTGGGGTCTACTTCGTGACGCAAAACCCGCTGGACGTGCCGGACGCGGTTCTGGCCCAGCTTGGCAACCGCATTCAACACGCGCTTAGGGCCTATACGCCCCGCGAGCAGAAGGCGGTGAAGACGGCGGCCTCCACCTTCCGCCAGAACCCGGAGATCGACACCGAAACCGCCATCACCCAGCTTGGCGTTGGGGAGGCTCTGGTTTCCACCTTGGAGAAGAAGGGCGTGCCCTCCATGGTGCAGCAAACCCTGATCCGCCCGCCGTCATCGCGTATGGGGCCTTTGGACGATGGGGAGCGGCGCAAGGCGGTCGACAACAGCCCGGTGTTTGGCCTCTACGATGAGACGGTGGACCGGGAATCGGCCTTTGAGATCCTGCAGAAGCGCGCCGTAGTGAGAGCTGAAGCGGCCGAACGGGCGGCAGAAGAAGAGGCTCGCGCCAAAGAGGCAAAGAAGAAGTCGCGCTCCAGCGGGCGCTCCAGCCGCCGCATGAGCCACACCGAACGCTTCATCAGCTCAGCGGTGCGCACCATCGGCACGCAGATCGGCCGGGCGCTGATCAGGGGTGTGCTGGGCAGCTTGAAGCGATAAGTCCGGCACCAGACCCGCAGCCGTTTGCCTAGAATGTGCTGGCTTCTGGGATGGCGGTTGCTAAATTTCCGCGTCCTTGCGAAAGCGATGACCTTCTCAGCCAAGGGAAAGGTGCGAGCTATGGGCCCTCGCGTTCGCAAGGGCGCGTCGGTGTTCTTATCCAGGCTCTAAGCCGACGCTTCGTCCTTTGAGGTCGGCGCCATGAGGTATTCCTGCGATTGCATCTCCATGAGCCGGGAAGCGGTGCGGTTGAACTCGAAGGCGTGATCGCCCTCAGGGTAGATCTTGTCCGGCGGAACCTCGGCAGATGCAATCAGCCGCACGTGATTGTCGTAAAGCGCATCGATGAGGATCACAAAGCGCTTGGCCTCGTTCCGCCTTGCTTTGGAAAGCTTGGGGATGTTCTCCACAATCACCGTGTGAAAGGTCTTTGCGATCTTCAGAAAGTCGCCTGGCCCCAGGGGCTTCTCGCACAAATCGGCAAACTGGAAGCGCGCCACCGCCCGCGCCGCCTGGGGCACCACCAGCGTGCGGCCCGTCACCTCAAGCTCCATGGGCGGGGCGCTTTCGCACTCCGTCAGCTCCTCCCACATGGTCTGCAGTTCTTGATCGGCTTGAGAGCCAAGTGGGGTCAGATAGACCTTATGGCCCATGAGCCGCTCCAGCCGGTAGTCGGTCTCCCCGTCAAGCGAGATCACCTCCATCTTCTCCTGCATGAGCTTGATGAAGGGCAGAAAGCTGTTGCGGTTCAGGCCATGCTCATAGAGCCCGTCGGGCTCAATGTTCGACGTGGCCACCACCACGATGCCGCGCTCAAACAGAGCGGTGAAAAGGCGTCCGAGGATCATGGCATCGGTGATATCGGTGACCTGAAACTCATCGAAACACAAAAGCGTGGATTTCGCGGCAATCTCTTCAGCCACCGGCGGAATGGGGTCGTCATGCTGTTTGCGCCAATGGTGCACCCGAGCATGAACTGACTGCATGAACTCGTGAAAGTGGATGCGGGTTTTCGGCTTGATGCGCGCCAGGTCAAAGAACAGATCCATCAGCATGGTCTTGCCGCGGCCCACATCGCCATAGATGTAGAGCCCTGGCGGCACGGGCGACGGCTTGGCCAATCCCAGCCACTTGGCAAGGCCGGAAGGCTGCTCGGCCGGCTCATAGCTGTCCAGTGCTTCGCACAAACCATCAAGCTTCTTGGCCACAACGGCTTGCGCGATGTCAGCGCGCAGTTCTCCGCGCACGACCTTCTTGTCATATGTGTCGTAGACCCGGCCCATGGCGCGCGCTTATGGCGCGCGGAGGACCGCAATGCAAGGGCTCAGCGCATCAAGCGCCTGGAAGCAGTGCTGAAACGGGTGCGCGTTCCCAGGCATGGCCGCTGGCAATCACGCAGGAGACGCCTTTGACGTTGGTGCGGACCATGCTCCAAGTGCCGTCTTTGGAGACGTAAAGTTCCACCAGTCCGGTCTGACTGGCCAGGCCAATCGCCTGGCGCTGTTCTGAAAAGCGCTTGCCAAGGATCTCAACAATACTGTCGCGCGGCGCACAGAATGCACGGGCTTCAGCTTCAGGCGATCCGCTGAAAGTGGCGACCACCAGAAGTGCGGCCAAGCTTACGGATTTGATCAATCCGGTCATATCACTACCTCCTGTTCGGCCCTGTGGCCCAAAGGAGGAGGTTTCATTTTCGGCCTCACCCAAGAGCTCAGAGCGAAGGGATCACCAACATGGTGTCATCCCTCATCTCCCAGGTCTGTCGGACACGTCACACAGGGTGAAGATCGGCGATACGCCGTTCACGTTCAACGCACGCTTGCGTCACGTGTCAGTGAGGCTTTCCGGTAAGCTCGTTTTAAATGCCCGGCTCGACCATCGCCACTTTGGGCGCGTCTTCCCAGGAATGCCCGGCGGCAATGATGCAAGAGACCCCGTTCAGGTCGGTCATCACCAGGGTCCAGGATCCGCTTTCGGACACGAACACTTCCATAACCCGGCGGCTGGCCACAAGGCCAAGCCCTTTGCGGGCTTCTTTGTATTTGCCGGTGAGGGCTTTGGTCAGCTTTTTGTGGGGTCCGCAGGCCATGGCGGCATGGGCGGGCACGGTATAGCTGAAACTCAGAACGCCTGCGACCATCATAGTTGCAAGCAAACTACGGCACGTCGTGATGGAATTCAGGTTCACCATCTATTACCTCCTAACGCATGTTCCGGCTTTCGCCGGCAGGAGGGTTATTCAGTGATGAACAGCCATCTGATCCGGCACCGCAACGCAAACGCACCTGCACTCACGTTAGTCGCGCCCCTAAGTCGCCCCTTCCCCTCTTCTCGCTTAACTCAACGATGGTGCGCCGATTTGGTTAATGGGAGATTAAGGCGCCTGCAGTTGCCGGTGCGTGAACTCTCTGGCCTCTGAGCCTGATTGACGCGCTGGGCCATACCTTTTACGGTAATGTTTCGGGGGTCGGGTCCTTTAAGGCAACACCATTTAAAAGAGATTCAGGTGCCGGCGCGCAGCGTCTGGCAGAGAACGTGATGGCAGGGAGAACGCCATATCCGGTCTGGCCGCCTGGCGCGGACGCGGACAAGGCAGATTACGACAGGCTGAAAATCAGCGCATCGCTCTTGCACCTGGTGAAAGAGCTTTACCAGTGTTTTCCAGATCACTGCGCGCCGGCCAGTGGACACTGGCTCATCGAGAACCAACAGGACCATGCGCGCCTGTTTGACTGGGTCAAGGAGCAAGGGCTTGTTGTGGGAGAGATAAGCCAGTGCGCGCTCACACTCTCCGGTCACCAGGCCTTTCGCGCCGCTCTTCAGGAACTGCCCGACCTTGCCACGCGCTTCATGGCGGCGGACACTCAGCTTGAGCCCCATGAATCGGCCACCTTGTGGCTTGAAACCTTGCGCCGGCATTTTGAAAGCACCGGCCGCCGGCTTTAGATCGGCTCCAATTGCCTGCTAGGGCGTTGGGTTCCTGGTGGCTGACTTGCGGCGATGTTGTCCACTTCCAGACGCGCCATCCCCAGCAGGTAGTCCAGAAAGTTGAGATTCTTATCTCTCGCCAGACCGCTGCATTCCTTAAGCATGCTCTGCAGGTGCAGCAGGTCCGCATCTACGCTTTTTGATCTCATTTCTTGTCTATCGCCCACGTTAAGTTCCCCTGTGGAAGTCTGAGCAGCGTTGCCTCGCAGCACTGACCGCCTCATGTACGCACGTTTACTCTCGCCAAAAGGGACGAGTACTCACCATGGTTTGCCCAAGGCTATTCTAAAGAAGCGGTCGGGACTCGGAATTCGTCAGATTCTGTACGGGAAAGTACGTAGGTTGGCGTCAGCGCTTCTCGATACCGGACGCGAGCGCGATCTTGATGAGTTCAGCGAAGCTCTTTGTGCCAAGCTTGAGCATCAATTTGGCGCGATGAACCTCAACGGTTCGGGGGCTGATCCCCAGATCTTGTGCAATCTTCTTGTTCCGGTCCCCGCGCACCAAGCACTGCAGCACTTCGATCTCGCGGTCGGTAAGACTGGAGAGCAGATGCTCTGAGTGTGTGTCGTCTGCTTCGGGTTCTGGCTTTGAGCCACCGCGCAGGACGGAATCCACAACCATCTCAATGGCGTCCCGGCTGAACGGTTTTTCCAGGAAATAGGACGCCCCTGACCGCATCGCAGAGACCGCCATGGGGACGTCCGCGTGGCCGGAGATCATGATCACCGGCTCATCGGGCCAAACCTGCCGTAAACGCGTCAGCACGCCCAACCCGTCCAATTGCGGCATGCGCACATCCAGGAACACTGCGCCCGGGGTTAAACCCGGCTGAGCATCCAGAAAGTCTACTCCTGATGGGAAAGACTGCACCTCTAACCCCACGTCCGTGAGAATGGTCTCAATGGTGCTGCGGACCAGTTTTTGATCATCCACCACGTAGGTCGGCGCGTTCGCAGATTTATCCATAGAACCGGGTTGCCCAAACTCTGATATCGATTCCACCGGATTTTATCATACGGCCCTGGGCCCGCGCTGGATTACGTTTTATCCCAACGGTCGCATTGGAGTGTTCGTTACAACCGTGCGGTGCCGAACGCAAGGTGCTGGAGGCAACTTACCTACTAATAAGTTGACACCCCCACAGTTTCGATTACTCTGATGTCCGCTGGCCTCGGGGAGTGGCCGGCATTTCCATACAAGGGGATCACGAGAGAGCGCAGCGCGCATGCGGTTTCGGCTGGGTATTTGCCAGCCGCCGGTCGCGGCATGCTGCGGGGAACAACGAGATGCGGCGCTAAAGGCCGCTGCGTCTTTCGGGCAGCTTTTTGAAGGGCGATGAAACGCGATGTGGTGGGAGATGAAACTGAGACGGCGGTGTGTTTTCGGGGCGATTGGGGCCCTTGTGTTCGGCGGACTGGCGGCTGTGTCGGCGGGCACTGCGCTGAGCGCAGATCCGTCGCTAGAGACGGTCAAAACCCGCGGCGCGCTGATTGTGGGTACGGACATTCCGTACGGGGTTATGCAGTTCATTGATGCGTCCGGCAAACCGGCCGGAATTGATATTGAGATCGCTCAGGAAATCACTGCTGACCTTGGGGTCAAACTCACGCTGGAGACCATGCCCTTCAAAGAACTGTTCGGCGCTTTGAAGGCCGGCAGGGTTGATGCCGTGATTTCCGCTGTGACGATCACCGAAGAGCGCCAGAAGGAAATGCTGTTCAGCGCCCCTTACATGGATGCGGGCATGTCGATTGCGGTGGCCGAGACAACCACCGATGTCATGGGCGAAAAGGATCTGACAGGCAAAACCGTCGGCGTGCTGGCCGGAACGGTTGGCGAGAAACTGATGACCAAGTCGGCTCATGTGGAGGCGTCCAACCTGAAGCGGTACGAGAACAATGATGAACGGCTTAAGGATCTGGTGAACGGCAAGATCGATGCCGCCATTGTCCATTTCGTCACCAAAAGGCCGTCGAAAATCAAGCTGCTCAGCCCCCCATTGACCCAGAGCTTTTATGGAGTGGTCACCAAGCTGGGCGACGAGGCCCTCATGGATGCCGTCAACTTCACCCTGCGCCGGATAAAGCGGGATGGCAGGCTAGAAGACATAAAAAATAAATATATCAATCAATAACTTAGCACGGCAGAGCTGGTGCGGTGAAGATATCGTCCAAGATCCTGGGAGCGTTCGTTCTCACCGCCTTTGCCGTCTTTGTC
>JBCDIP010000190.1:0-6232 GCA_038748855.1 Pseudomonadota bacterium | reverse complement strand
GGCCAAAGGCCGGTGTGGTACCACTGGCCCTTAAACGTCTCCAACCCGTCAATGGCCGGCACATTGGCCGCCGACAGACACCCGACCGCTGTGATCAAATAAGTCGCAGAAAACACCTCGCCGGCCTCAGTGGTCACCACCCACCGGTTCGAACTGTCAGAGTAGTGGGCTGAGACGACCTTGGAGCTCAGCTGAATATCGCGGCGCAGGTCGAACTTGTCGGCCACGTGGTTCAGGTAGCGGACGATCTCCGCATGGCCGGGATAGCGTTCCGACCATTGCCACTCTTCCAGCAACTCTGAGGAAAAGTAGTAAGCATAGGCATGGCTCTCAGAATCACAGCGGGCGCCCGGATAGCGGTTCCAGTACCAAGTACCCCCAACACCATCCCCTTTCTCCAGTACGCGGACCGACAGCCCTAACTGATCGCGCAGACAGTGCAGCTGATAGAGGCCAGCAAATCCGGCCCCGATGATCAAAGCATCCAGCTCATCTCCTGACTTGTCTGGTTCGGACACAGGGCTCTCGTGCATGTCTACAAATGCCTCCATTACACCTTTTTGAGGAAAGCTCGCAAAGAGTTGAATTCACCGTTCGTTCAGACCCGGTGGGATACACTTACATATAAATGGAGGCGGACCCCAAGGCAAAACACGCAAAAGTTTGCGGTTTGTGCCGTTGTTTAGGAGATCGCCATGTCCATCTTCTCCCAACCGGGATTTGACAATCACGAAGCCGTGCACGCCTTCTGTGTGCCAGAAGCGGATTTGCGCGGGTTTATCGCCATTCACTCAACAGCCCTTGGCCCGGCCTTCGGGGGGTGCCGGGTATGGACCTATGCTGACGACAACGAGGCGCTTACCGATGCGCTGCGTCTCTCCCAAGGGATGAGTTACAAGAACGCACTTGCCGAGCTGCCCTATGGCGGCGGCAAGGCCGTCATCATGCGGGGGCCGGGAAGACCTGCGGATGATGCATTGTTCGAAGCCTATGGCCGCGTCGTCGACAGCCTCGGAGGGCGCTACATCACAGCAGAGGACGTGGGCACGTCCGTTGAAAACATGCGTTCAGTGGCAAAGTTCACGGACTATGTGAGCGGCATTCCAAAGGACAATGGATACCGTGGCGGAGATCCTTCGCCCGTGACCGCGCTGGGTGTCTTTGAAGGCATGAAAGCCGCAGTCCGTCACCGGCACAGAACGACCGATTTGAAGGATATGCGTGTTGCCGTTCAGGGCATCGGCCATGTGGGTTACCATCTCTGCGGGTTGCTCCATGAGGCACATGCGGAACTGATAGTTTCAGACATCAACACCGCTAACATGGACCGGGCCGTCGAAGACTTTTCCGCAACGCCCGTTGCAAGCGAAGAGATCCTGAAAGCAGATGCCGACGTTTTCGCCCCGTGCGCATTGGGAGGTGTTTTGAACGCAAACACGATCGGCACACTGAAGGCCAAAGTGGTGGCCGGGGCCGCCAATAATCAGCTGGCGGCCAAGACCGATGGCAAGCTCCTCGCAGTCTCTGGGATCACCTATGCGCCTGATTATGTGATCAACGCAGGCGGCATCATCTCCGTGGCGGCCGAGCGTGATCCAACAGCCACCAAGGAGCGTGTATTGAAAGCGGTGAAGCGCATCGGTGAGAGAACCGGCCGGATTCTCACACGGGCGCATAACGAGAATGCATCGCCGAGCGAGATGGCCGATCAGATGGCCCGCGAGACGATTGCCAAAGCCAAGGCCGAGGGCGCCCAGAGGGCAGCATAAGTGCAACTGCAGCTTGTGTTACCCTCCGTTCTCAGCAACACTGCACCTCAGATTGCGGCTGAGATAGAGGTGCGGCATGGCTCTATTGATCGATGTAAATATGCCGGAATGGATGTCCGACGACGCTCTGGCGCGTGAGGTCTTGTCCATGCTTCCGGATGCAGATGTGCGGCTCTATGACAACATGGGCGACCCGGCCGATATTCAGATGGCGGCCGTCACACGCTTGCGCCCGGACCTGGCGGCCAAGCTGCCTCACCTCAAACTGGTTCAGAAGCTGGGGGCTGGTGTTGAGACCATGGTGGGCAATCCGGACCTGCCAGCCCATGTGAAAATCGCCCGGCTGAAACCCGATGCCCCGGCCCGGGAAATGGCGGAGTTCTGCTTGGCCTACATCCTTCGTGATCAACGCAACATGCGGTTTCATGATGCCTGCCAGGCTGACCGAAGCTGGAAGCCCATCGCCCCGCGCAGAACGCCGGACACTGTTGTCGGTGTGTTGGGGCTCGGCCACATCGGAAGCCGCACGGCCAATATGATCGCAGGCGTCGGCTTCAAGGTGATCGGCTACAGCCGCTCGCCAAAGTACATTGAGGGCATTGATTGCCGCCATGGCGCCGACGCCCTCCTGCCCATGCTCAAAGAATGTGATTATGTGGCCTCCGTGTTGCCCTCAACGCCGGAGACCCGCGGGCTGGTGAACCGCGAGTTTCTGGCATCCATGAAAAAGGGCGCTGTGCTGATCAATGTGGGCCGCGGCGACTTGGTGGTCGAGAGCGATCTGATGAAAAATCTTGATGCCGATCATATCGGCGGCGTGGTGCTGGATGTGGTGAGCAGCGAGCCATTGCCGCAGGACAGTCCACTTTGGGCCCATCCGAAGGTGACCATCACCCCTCATGTGTCCGGCTGGCATTTGGACGATGCTCTTAAGGATGTGGCAGAAAACTATCGCCGCCTCATGGACGGCTCCCCCATTCTCCATGAGGTCAACCGGGCTCGGGGCTATTAAAGCGCGTGGCGCAGCGCAGCTCGAGCCAGAAGGCGGGTTGAATCAAGGATCGGGAGCACTGAGTTCGCATCGTTGATGATCAAAGGGATCTCAGTACAGCCTAGTATGACGGCATCGCACCCCTCCTCCTTCAAACGTTCGATGGCTGTTTGGAAGTAGGCCGTACTTTCCGGCTTGAAAACGCTGTAGACCAGCTCATCCATGATGATACGGTTCATCTCCACCCGTTCTTCAACGCTTGGCCGCACGCATTGCAGACCTCGCGCTTCCAGCTTCTCAGGGTAGACCGGCCCTTCCACCAACCAGCGCGTTCCGGTGAGCGCCAGTTTGCTGAAACCTTGTTCTTCAGCCGCGGCGGCCACGCTGTCCACAATGTGCAACCAAGGCAGAGGCGAGCGCGGTTCCACGTCGTTCATCGCCTGATGGATGGTGTTGTCCGGGCAAATCAGGAACTCCGCTCCAGCCGCCGCCAATGTCTCCGCGGATGCCAGCATCAGATCTCCTACGCCGTCCCAATCACCCGCATTCAGGCACGCCACGTAGTCTGCAAGCGAGGGTGTGTGCATGGTCACTTCAGGATGCGCATGAGGTCCCATGAACTCCGCGCCCTCAACACAGATCGTCCGGTAGCAAAGCGATGCGCCTTCAGCCGAACAGGCCACAATTCCGATGTGTTTGGGCATGTCTTTATGTCCTGCCTCTAACCGGGCTAAGGCAGCCAGGTCGAACGGTAACCGTCTTCTCGCCAGAGGATGGGAAAGAAGCTTTCATCCATCTCTAGCCCGCCATGCCGCCTATATCGGCTATAGACCGGGTGCACGTTGTCGGGGTGGTGGGCCACGTCACACGACATGCAGTGCGCCACGACCGAACGCCGCGGGGCTTGCCCCTTATTGTCCCGCGAGCCATGCCAAGTGCGCCCGTGGTGGAACACGGCCGAACCCGCCGGCACTTCAATAGGAACGATCTCAGGCTCAACACCTGCCCCCTCTGCGGCCGGCCTCATATCGGCCAGCGCATCATCGGGCGCATGAAACTGACCGATCGGCGGGGCAAGTGGCCAAAGATGCGAGCCGCGCACATATTCAATGGTGCCCCCTGTGGCGGTGGTGTCGTCCAACGTGATCCAACAGGTCATCATCTCGTTAGGAACGATCCAGTGCTGATAGCTGTCATCCTGGTGAAAGCCCAGGGGCTTTGAGCCAGGCGGCTTCCAGATCACATTATCCTGGTTGATCCGCGCGCCCGGCCATCCCCGCAGCTCTGCACACGCCCGCCCAATATCTTCGCGCAACACAATGGAGGCGATCGTCCGGTCTGCCTTCCAGCCATTACAGATTTGCCGCGTGAGCGTGTCACTGTCGCGGCCTTCGTGCCAGTTCCACTCATCCGGCTGGAGACCCGTCTCAAACTCACCTTTGAACAGCAATGGAAACTTGGCTCGGGCCGCCTCAATGGTTTCCCGGTCCAGCACACCCTCCACAATGGCAAAGCCATCTTTCTCAAAAGTGTCCTTATGTGTCTTCGTGAGCTCAATCATCAGGTCACTCCAGGGCCGACAGGATTGCAACGCCGGCAAACGTCAATGCGATCCCCAACCAACGTTTCGGCGGGATGTGCTCTTTCAAGATAATCCGTGCAAGCAAAATCGTCACCACCCCAAAGGCGGATCCGGCGACCGCAGCGATCTGCGGTTGATCGGTGTTGCCGGCCGCATTGAGCAAGCTGATCGCCGCCGCATCCAAACACCCGATCGCGATCACTGGCGCAACCCATTTAACCGGAAGGCTGCGGCGGGTATTGAACGTGAAGAACAAGCACAAGATCAGAAGCGCTCCAGCAATGCGGCTGATCCACGTGCCCTCCACCGCGCCGAACAGCACCGCAGCCTTCTGGCCGAGCGCAATGGCAACGGCAAAGCTGATATGCGCAACACCGGCATAGAGGAGCGTGCGCCGGATGGCCTCTTTGTCGTAAGCCTGTGCGTCGGCATCGTCAGGCTCGGTCACCGCAACCATCATCACGCCAGCAATCACGGCCAATGCCGCCATCAACTGCCATCCGCTTGTCGGATTGCCGAACACGGCGGCAATCAGCAGAGAGGTCAACGGATAAGAGCCACCCACCGGTGCTGCAATGGAAAAGGGACCGGCCGCAAACGCGGCGAAGAGGAACAGGGTTGCACACGCATAACCAATCCCCGCCGTCAGAGGCACCCAGACATCACCGCGGATCATGTTCGGAAACTCAGATGTAAACCCAAGCCAGCCGGTGATGGCCAGAAGGCCGAAAACGGTAACCCCCAGCACCACCACCATGTGTCCCAGCTTGCGGCTGGAGATGCCCGCCACGAGATCGTGGATACCCCAAAATAGCGCGGCCAGGCTGCCGAGGAGAACCGGGCTCATAAATTGCGCCCCTTTGCCTGTCTAACCGCTCTCCGCTCCGATGAGATCTTGGCGGGCCTTCTCCAGGTGCTCTTCAATGCGTTTGGATGCGGTTTTCAAATCGCGTTCGCACAGCGCGTCGTAGATCTGACGATGCTGGTCATTGTAGACATCAATCTGCTCCGGCGAGAGGATTGTTCTGCGCATGGCGCGCCATTGGGCATGGGAGCGCACTTCATTGATGTTCTGATAGAGGCGCACGATCAGCGGGTTACGCGAACAGCGCGCCAATTGCTGATGAAACTCGCTGTCCCAACGGGAGAACGAGGGCTCATCATTGCGCGCACCCTCCAGCCGTACCAGGATGGCTTCAATATTCTCCAAGTCACGCTTGGTGGCATGCAGTGCCGCTTGGCGGGTCATGTAAGGCTCAATGGCAAAGCGTGCCTCGATCAGCTGCAAAGGGCTCACCAGATCGATAATCTCATCGCCTTGTTCAGAAATGGGCCCTGAGTAAGACACATAGGTGCCGCTACCGATCCGGCGCTCCACCAGTCCGGCTTGCTCCAACTGATTGAGCGCTTTGCGGATCGTGCTGCGCGCTGCATCAAACGCCGTTGCCAATTGTCGCTCAGGTGGCAGTTGATCGCCGTCGGAGTAAACGCCTGTTTCAATGGCGTTGCGCAGGCGCGCTGTAATCGCCCCGGCCCCACGCCCCGGCGAAAGGTCAGCTGGCATATGGTCGGCCAACCCATTCACATCGAAATCAGCTTTCTTCGCCATGGGGTCCTTCACTGGTCCTAATTGGTCACAATTGGTATTAAATTGGTATATTTTTCTCTACCCATTATGGCTCATGACTACGCACCGCGTCGAGGGAAGGTTCTGTTTTGAGCACAAAAAGGGTGCCGATTGGTCCGCAGATGAACCATTTCTGCGGACCGGACACCCGCAGGATCTGCCGGTTCAGAGCACAACAGCATTCCGCCGACAGAGCGCAAAAACCTAATCTTTCTGCCGATAACTGATAGAAAAAAGGGGGCGCCCAGGCGCCTGGCTGTCCG
>JBCDIP010000189.1:0-6265 GCA_038748855.1 Pseudomonadota bacterium | reverse complement strand
TGCTGTTGACCACCGGACAGACCCGTGCCCGGCTCATGCAGGCGGTCATGCACCTCTTTCCACAAACCGGCGCGTTTCAGCGAGGTCTCCACGATCTCGTCCATATCGCTCTTGGAACTGGCGAGGCCATGAATGCGCGGGCCATAGGCGATGTTCTCGTAGATGCTCTTTGGGAACGGGTTCGGCTTTTGAAACACCATGCCCACCCGCGCCCGGAGCTCAACCACATCCACATCCGGATCATAAATGTCGATACCATCCACGATGATGTTGCCGGTCACCCGGGCGATATCGATCACATCGTTCATCCGGTTCAGGCAGCGCAGGTAGGTGGACTTGCCGCAGCCGGACGGTCCGATCAGCGCGGTAACGTGGTTGCTCAGAATGTCCACGTTCACGTCAAACAGGGCCTGCTTGTCGCCATAATAGACGCAGACATCGCTTGAGGAGATTTTCGTGCTTGGGTCCAAGGCGAGGTCCTGCCTGCTGCTTGTGAGGGGTCGGTCCGTCTTTGTACGCAATCCCGTTGCATCGGTCGAGTTCCCGTTGGTTTTGGCTTCAGGAGCCTCTGCCTTGCCTTTTGGCGCAGGTTTGGCCTTGCCGGATTTCTTCTTCGACGTGGAGGGCGTTACATCAGCCATTTTGCGTACACCTTGCTTTTAAAGCTGTTGAATTGACTTACCAGCGGCGCTCAAACTTCTGTCTGAGATAGATCGCTGTTGCGTTCATGATGAAGAGAAACCCAAGCAGGATCAAAATGGCTGCCGAGGTGCGAGAGACAAAACCACGTTCCGGACTGTCCGCCCAGGAGAAGATCTGGGTGGGCAGTGCGGTGGCAGGCTCCAGGATGCCGATGCTCTCAATGCTCGGGATAAAGGCGTTCATCCCGATGAGCAGGAGCGGGGCCGTTTCGCCTAAGGCCTGAGCCAGGCCGATAATCGTACCGGTCAGAATGCCCGGCATGGCCAGTGGCAAGACATGGTGCGTAATCACCTGGTGGCGCGAAGCCCCCACGCCAAGGGCTGCTTCCCGGATCGACGGGGGCACAGCCTGCAGGGCAGCGCGGGTGGCGATGATGATGGTTGGCAGCGTCATCAGCGACAACACCATGCCGCCCACCAGGGGTGAGGAGCGAGGCATGCCAAAGGTGCCCAGGAACACCGCCAGACCCAGAAGACCGAACACCACGGATGGCACGGCGGCCAGGTTGTTGATGTTCACTTCGATCAGATCGGTGATTTTGTTCTTCGGTGCGAACTCTTCCAGGTAGATGGCTGCCGCGATGCCCGCAACGAAGCTTAAGAGGAAGCACACCAGGAGAGAAAAGAACGACCCTGCAATCGCACCCAACAAACCAGCCTGTTCGGGGAACCGGCTATCGGCATTGGTGAAGAGTTCAAAGCTGAATTTGGACTGCAGCAAATTTCTCTGTGCCAGGCTGTCGTACCACTCAAAAACCTTGGGGGTGCCGAACCGTGGGTTCATGATCGTGGCAGTGCCTGTGCGGTGAAGATTGTCAAAGTTCTCCGACACCGGAACCTTAAGCTGGACGGTTCTCCCCACAAGGCCGGGGACCTCGACGACGTTCTGTTTGACGGCATCTGCCGCGTCACTTCCCAGTATGTCGCGTGTAATGGTCGGTGAGGCCCGCGGGAAGAGGGCCTTGAGTGCCTCGGCCAGCATGGGAGCATAGTCGCCGCTCGAAGGGTCCTCCTGAGTGACGAGTTGGGGATCGATGAATATGGTCAAGTTGGCAAGGGTCTTGCCGTCTTCGACACTGAGCAGGCCTTGCTGTTCGAGAGACTTGCCGAGCTCTATCTGCCCGCCCGAGAGAGCCTCAATCTGCCGCGGGATGATGCCTTTGTAGAGCTGGTCGTAAGGGTCAGAGAGTGGCACAGAAAACTGGATGTTCTGGCCAATCACTTCTGGGTTTTTGATCACATATTTGCGCACGTTGAAGGGCGCTCCGGAACTCATGATCTTCAGAAGCCTGCGTTGATCACTCCGGCTCGTGACATCGGGGAAGAGCTTTGCAAACGCGTCCCGCGTGATCTTTCGGAAGTTACCCTTGCCCGGATTTTCCGGCGAAACCAGTTTCGGGTCCACGAAAACATCCAACGTTACTTTCGTGGTCTGGAATGCCGGCAGGCCCGTGTTCACCAGTGATGACAGCAATATCAACAGCAGCAGGACGCCAATGCCGATCGAGCCAAGGCCGACCCATTGCAGGATCCTGTCATACATGTAGCGGCGCTTAACCCGTTTGCGGGCCGAAGCAGAGCCCCAGTCATGAGAGCGAATGGGACCGGGAGGGCTATGTAAGGCGGTGTCACTCATAACGTTCCCTGTATTTTCTGACGATCCGCTGAGCGAGGATGTTGAGCATGAGGGTGACCGCAAACAACACCAGGCCAAGGGCGAAGGCTGCCAGGGTCTTCGGATTGTCGAATTCTGTGTCGCCGATCAGCAAGGTGACGATCTGCACGGTGACCGTGGTGACCGGTTCCAAGGGGTTCATGGTGAGTGTGGCGATGATCCCTGCCGCCATGACCACGATCATGGTTTCCCCGATGGCCCGGCTGGTCGCGAGCAGAATGCCGCCCATGATGCCCGGTAAGGCTGCAGGTAAGAGCACCTTGACGATGGTCTCGCCCTTCGTCGCGCCAAGTCCGTAAGAGCCGTGGCGCATGGCGTCGGGAACAGAGGAAATGGCGTCATCAGACAGCGATGACACAAACGGGATGAGCATGATCCCCATCACCGCACCAGCCGCCAAGGCGCTGTTGGGCGCAATGTCGAGACCGATCGTGGCGCCAAACTCCCGCATGGAGGGCGCGACAACGAGAACGGCGAAGAAGCCATAGACAACGGTCGGGATGCCGGCGAGGATCTCCAGGACGGGCTTGATCGCCTTGCGGAACCTCGGGCCGGAATACTCGGTGAGGTAAATCGCCGAAAACAAGCCAAGCGGCGTTGCCACCGACATGGCCAGGAAGGCGATCTGCAACGTCCCAATGAAGACCGGAATGGCCCCGAAGGCTCCACCACCGGTGACCTGATCGGCGCGGATTGCGATCTGCGGCTCCCAGTTCAGGCCGAAGAAGAACTCCAGTGGGGACACCAGATCAAAGAACCGCATCGCCTCAACCAGGAGCGAGATGACAATCCCGAAGGTGGTGAGGATGGCGATGACCGAACACACGACCATGATACCATCCATGATGCGTTCCACCCGGTGACGGGCGCGGAAACGACCGGAGATCTTGGAGCGTGTAAAAAGGAGTGCAATCAAACACATGGCCAACGCAACGGCGACCATAGACCAGCGGGAAATGGAGTACCAGCTGTTATAGCGTTCTGCTGCAGCGATAATGTGAGGCTCTGGTTCCCCGAAAATGTTGCCCGCAGCAACCGAGCGCACTTCGCTCAACACCAACGACAGCTGGGCTTGATCCATGCCGTCGACCTTGTCGGCCGGTAGAGAGTTCAACAGAAGATTGTCTATGACGGTGCCTTGGAACAGCAACCACAACAGAACGACGATGATCGAGGGAATGCCGATCCAGGCTGCAATGAACCCGCCGTGAAAGTTTGGCAGTGAGTGAAGCTCAGAGAGCTTGCCCACACTCGTCTGCGCTTTGGACCGGCCTGCGTAGAAGCCGGCAAGCGAAATGATCGCAATGGCTAGAAATAGGTAGCCAACCATGACTCGTCCCCGCTCAAAGGAAGTATGTCAGTGGCGGATTGGACTGTGCGGTCGTTTAAATCTGCGCCGCGTTTTATTCCCAGCCCGCCTCCCAAGTGGTCAAATTAGGCGGTTGAGGATGGCGGTCGGTGCCGCCATCCTCGAGAATTTTGGTGCTCTGAGGCGATAGCCTTAGGAGCCGGCTTCCATCTTCTTGCCTTTGCGGGCAGCTTCCTGCGTGGACTTGAACTGCTCGTCAGGAAGAACAACCAGACCGCGCTCAGACAGGTAGCCACCAGGGCCCATGGCGCCGTCGCTCACATACTCGGTGATGAAGTCGTCCATGCCTTTGATGACCTTCCGGTGCGCGTTCTTGATGTAGAAGTACAGCGGACGGGAGATGCCGTAAGAGCCGTCACCAATGGTTTCCATGGAAGGCTGAACAGTGGAGATGGCCACGGGCTGAAGCTGGTCTTGGTTCTCGAACAGGAACGAGTAACCGAAAATACCCATTGCTTTCGGGTCAGCAACCAGACGCTGAACGATCAGGTTGTCGTTTTCGCCAGCCTCGATGAACGGACCGTCGGTGCGCATGGAGGTGCAGTCGTTCTTAACGGCTGTCTTCATGGCTTTCTTGTCGGCCGTTTTCTTCATGTTGGCCCAGAAGTCCATTTTGCCTTTGCCGCAAACGTAATGGAACACCAGCTCAACGAACGCGTCGCGCGTACCAGAGGTCGGCGGGGGGCCGTACGCTACGATCGCATCATCAGGAAGCGAGCTGTCGATGTCGCTCCACTTTTTGTAGGGGTTGTCAACGAGCTTGCCGTCAACCGGTACCTTTGCGGCAAGAGCCTGATAGATCTGAACTTTGGTCAGGTCGATCTTTTTGCCCTTGCGGGAGTTGGCCAGAGACAGACCGTCGTAGCCGATCAGAACTTCGGTGACGTCAGTGACGCCGTTTTTCATGCAAAGCTCTTGCTCGGACTTTTTCATCGCGCGCGATGCGCCGGTGATGTCGGGATAAGCTTCGCCGATGCCTTTGCAGAAGATTTTCATTCCGCCGCCGGTACCGGTTGATTCAACAGTTGGGGCGGTGCCGCCCGTGTTAGCGAATTCTTCAGCCACTGCCTGCGTATAAGGGAAAACTGTGGAAGACCCGACGATCTTGATCTGATCACGGGCGACCGCTGCGCCAGAAGCTGCGGTAAGGGCAAATGCGCCCACCGCGAGTGCGGCGATGGAAGTGGTGGATTTAAACATGCCTGACGTCCTCCGTAATGGCGTGTAATGGCCGCGTAACCCGGGGAAATCTGCTGCCCCGCCGCGATCCAGGCCTGTTCGCTAACAGCCCTATGAGAACGCTGTATGTCGTTTACATTACAGTTTTGTGACAGTCCTGAATTGGCAAACAAAAATGCGTATCAGGTGCTGGTTGTGGCGGGCAAAAGGACGGTGAAACTGCTCCCCACATCGCGCTCGCTGTGAATCACCAGGCGGCCGCGGTGGCGGCTGACTATGTGTTTCACGATGGCCAAACCGAGACCTGTCCCGCCGATGTCGCGCGAGCGGCTGTCGTCCACGCGGTAAAAGCGTTCGGTAAGTCGGGGGATATGTTCGGCCGGGATGCCTGGCCCGCGATCTTGCACCGCCACACTCAGCGCAGGCCCGCGGACACCGGCGGCACGTTCCATTTCATCAATGGTGACGGTGACCTCCGAATCAGGCGCTCCATACTTGATGGCGTTCTCAATGAGGTTTTGGAACACCTGCAAGATTTCGTCTTCATCGGCGGGGATGGGAGCGACCGTATCAGGATGATGGAACACCACTTCCTTGTGGTCCTCCTCGGCTTGCGAGGAGAGGGTTGTGATGACCCGGCGCACGATGGAGACCACATCGGCACTGCCTGTTGGGCGCACCCGTTCGTTCACCTCCACCTTGGAAAGCGACAGCAGATCACCGATCAGCCGGTTCATGCGCTTCGCCTCGCGGTCCATGAGGTGCAGGAACCTCTCCTGGGCTGCGGCATCATCTTTTGCCGGCCCTTGCAAAGTTTCGATGAAGCCGGAGAGGGCTGTGAGCGGGGAGCGCAGTTCGTGGCTCACGTTGGCCACAAAGTCCGAGCGCATTTGCTCCGCCTCGCGCACGTGCGAGATGTCGGCCAAGCTGAGCACGGCCCGAGCACCAAAGATATCGTCCTCCGGCAGATGGGCGGCGCGCACCTGATAGGTGGTTGGCACCGGGCGTTCCAGAACGATCACGGCAGATGTGTTCTCAACGCCGGCCAACGCGTCTTCAGTGGCTCGTAAGCAGTCTGGATGGCGGATGGCCCTGACGATGTTTTGGCCTTCTAAGCCTTTGCCGAAGATCTCCACGGCTTGCGGATTGGTCAGCACGATTTCCCGGTTCTCGCCGATCAGGAAGACGGCTTCGCTCAAGCCGTTTAGAATGTTCAAGAGGGAATTCTTGGCCACGTCACGTGCGTCCTGCGTTGAAATCAAACAGCCGGCTCAATAGCTCAGGCATCGTAAAAACGCTACCTGGCGCTTGCCTCATATAGGCCCGCAATGATTGCGCTCA
>JBCDIP010000188.1:0-6283 GCA_038748855.1 Pseudomonadota bacterium | reverse complement strand
CCGCCAGTCCGGGCATCTGGAACCCAAGACCATCCAACTTGCCCACGACACCGCTCGCCGCAGCCTCGTCAAGCTCAACCAGAGGAGGCCGCACCGTGCGCCAAGCCTCGTCGCCCCCATGGTGCGCAACGGTGGCTTTAAGCGCAGGAATGGGCGCATATTCGGTCACCACAGAACGCACCTTGTCGAGCTCGGCCTGCTTGTCATCTGCATCATCGCCCTGCCAGTTTGCAGCCAGCTCGGCGATTGGGCCCGGATTGATGTTGGCTGTGGCCGAAATACAGCCGACGGCGCCATTGCGCATGCCATCCAAAAGGAAGGTTTCAGCACCGGGGAACACTTTGAAGCCCGGAAAAGCATCCAGCATGGCCTTGGTATTCGACCAGTCTCCAGACGAATCCTTGATGCCCACCACCGTTTCCGGATAACGCGCCAGCAACTGCTCGATCAGGTTCAGCGTGATCGGAACGCCGGACACTTGAGGGATGTGGTAAAGGCAGATGCGCAAGTCTGACGAGCCCACATGCTCAATCACCGAAGCATAGGCCCTGAAAAGACCTTCATCGGAGACACCCTTGTAATAGAAAGGTGGCAGCATCAGCGTTGCAGCACACTTGTGCCGGGCCGCAGCCTCTGAAAGCTTATAGGCATCCGGCAGAGCGCACGCACCATTGCCGGGCATCAGCTTTTCGGGACCAATGCCAGCGTCCACCAGAAGATCGAGCAGCTCAATGCGCTCCTCCACAGACAAGGAATTGGCTTCGGAGTTGGTGCCGAAGCAGGCCAGACCCGCCCCCTGACTGACCACCCATTTGCAGAACTTCACATAGCGGTCCTGATCGACGTCGTAGCTTGCAGTGAAGGGCGTCAAAACCGGCGTGAACAGCCCCTTCAGATCATCGACACCTGGCATTCGGCTTTTATCCCTTCTTCAATCGCTACAGCACGCAAAGCGTTTCAATTCAAAAAATTTAGATTAAGATACTGATATTATTTATTTTTTTAACAGTACATCCGCGCGCTTTTAACACCTAATCACAGCACGTTCAAGCGATCTTGTCCTGTTTCGCCACCTTTGCAGTGTGATAAGATACCTTCATGCCCGGCAAACACGCGGGGGCTTCAAGCAGGATCGCAATGGTGTGACCAAATCTGTCCCGATATGGCTGCAATGGGTGCTTCTGGCCGCCCTCTTGGCTGGCGGTGCCTTCCTCTGGCACAGCCGTGAGAATGTGAGCGCAACCCTTGCCCAGTGGACGGGCTCAGAAGCACAACAAGCCTCCGGCAAAGCAAAACGCCGCGCCGGACGGCCCGTCCCCGTCATTGTGGCTGCCGTGGGCGAGGCGCGAAACGATGAGCTCATCACCGCAGTGGGCACCGCCCGGGCGCGACGCTCGGTCATGCTGCACGCCAAGAGCGACGGGGTCATCGTCTCCTTCCAGCAGCGCGCAGGCGCCAGAGTAAAAGCCGGACAAACGATCTTCGAACTCGACAGCAAACAGGCTGTGCTGGCAGTCCAAATCGCCGAGAAGCGCCTTGAAGAGGCGCGCCGGCTCCTGGACCGGGCCAAGCTTTTGAAACGCAATCGGGTCAACTCCAGCGCCAATGTGGATGACGCCACAGTGGTGGCCGAACGTGCAGAGCTTGAACTCAATCAGGCGCAAGAAGCGCTTCAGGATCTCACCATAGTGGCGCCGTTTGACGGGGTCTTAGGCCTGCCAAGGGCTGAAGCGGGCGATCGGATCACAGCCTCCACACCCATCGTCTCGTTCGATAAGCGCACCGAACTGTTGGTGGAGTTCGAGGTGCCGGAACGCTATTCCGCTAAGCTGAAGCCCGGCGATGAAATAGCTGCAGTCACCCCCAGCCATGAGCGCACCCGGTTTGCCGGCAAAGTCCAATACATCGACAGTCGCATAGATCCTGTATCACGCACGGTCACGGTCCGCGCCATCATTCCAAACGAACAAGACGTGTTGCGCCCGGGCATGTCCTTTGTGGTGGAGCTGGTGCTGCCCGGCGGCGTATACGCCTCCGTGCCGGAGCTCTCCTTACAATGGCGCAAAGGCGAGAGCTTTATCTGGACCGTGCAAGACGGGGCTGCTCAGAAGGTTTTGGTGACCACGATCAAGCGACTGAACGCCGTCGTTCTGGTGGAAGGTGATGTTAAGCCCGGTGACCAAGTCATTGTGGAAGGCGTGCAGCGGCTGAGACCGGGACGCAAGGTGGAGTTCGAACGCGCCGGAGACGAGAAGCCCAAGCCGGCCGAGGACATCTCCGCCAAACCGACATCCAGCAAGGAAGGCTGAGGCGTCGTGGAGAAAGCCAATGATCTTCCTGGCTTAAGTGTCCGCCGACCCTATCTGGCGATCGTCATGAACCTGCTGATCATCGTGGCCGGCCTCGGCGCAATCTTCGGCGTGGAGGTGCGCGAACTGCCGAACATTGACCGGCCCGTTGTCACCGTGCGTGCGGAGTTGCCGGGCGGCTCACCTGAGACCATCGATGCGGAAGTGACCAGCATCGTGGAAGGCGCGGTGGCCCGGGTCAATGGCGTGGTGGAGGTACGCTCTTCAAGTGAAGAGAACAACTTTCGTATGCGCGCTTTCTTCCGTCCATCAGTCGACCTGGTCACGGCGGCCAATGATGTGCGCGAAGCAGTCAGCCGGGTGGAGCGGCTGCTGCCCCAGGGCGTTGAGGACCTGTTTGTGGTGAAGGCCGATGCAGATGCCAGCCCCGTGGTGAGGCTGGCGGTGTCCAGCGACCAGCTCTCTATCGATCAGTTAAGCCGTCTCGTGGACAATGACATCATCCCCGAGCTTACCGCCATTGAAGGCGTTGCCGATGTCACCGTCTTCGGTGAACGCAAGCGGGTCCTGCGCGTTGTCATCGATCCCTTGCGTCTCGCCGGATACGCACTTTCCGTGGCCGACGTGGTGAGGGTCCTACAAAGCGCTGACTTCGACATTCCCGCCGGCAGCTTCAAATCCGATGAACAAGAAGTCCTGGTGCGGGCCAACACGTCCGTCACCAGGCCTGACGCGATTGAACAATTAGTGATCCGCGATCCGGTCCGCATCCGCGATATCGGACACGTGTTCTTTTCGCCCGACGATCCGGAAAGCATCGTCCGCCACAATGGCCGCGGCGTCATCAGCTTGGGCGTGGTCCGCAGGGCCCAGTCCAACACGGTTCAGATCTCCGGCGACATCGGGCGCACCGTTGAACGTCTGAACACCCGGCTGAAGGCGGCCGACATAGCAGTGACCATGGATGATGCCATCTTCATTCGCGGCGCCATCACCGAAGTGTTGATCAGCCTCTCAATGGCCGTGCTCATTGTGGTGGTGGTGATCGCGCTCTTCATTGGTCAATTGCGGGCGGCGCTCATTCCTGCGGTTGCCATCCCTGTGGCGCTGATTGGCACGGTCGCCGCCATTTGGTTGCTGGGATTCTCTCTCAACCTCATCACTCTCCTCGCCCTGGTGCTCGCCACAGGATTGGTGGTGGACGACGCGATCGTGGTTTTGGAGAACATCCAGCGCCAGCGTCAGATGGGCTTGCTGCCCCGCGCCGCTGCCGTGCTCGGCACCCGCCAGGTGTTCTTTGCGGTGATCGCCACCACAGCCACCTTAATCTCGGTCTTCGCTCCGATCTCGTTCCTGCCGTCCCAGGCCGGCCGGCTGTTCAGCGAGTTCGGCTTCGTCTTGGCGGTTGCGGTGTGCATTTCATCGTTCGTGGCCCTCACTGCAGTGCCCATGATGGCCTCGCGCCTCACCCGGATGCCGCGGAGTTCCGCGCAATCGGCAAAGCCCGGGATCGCCGCCCGCACCTATGCGCGCCTGCTCGACAAGATCTTAGGCGCACCCCTGGTGGTCTTGGGGCTCTGCAGCCTGGTGATCGCTGGTGCGCTGATAGCCTATGAGAACCTTGGCGAAGAGTTGGTACCCGAAGAAGACAGGGGCCTTGTCTCCGTGTTCCTGACCGGACCAGATGGTACCGGGCTCGATTACACGGACAGGCAGGTCGAAAAGGTGGAGGCCATTCTGCAGCCCTATGTGGACCAGGGTATTGCGAAGGGCCTCTTCACCATCACCGGACGCTACGATCCCAACCGGGGGCAGATAGACGCCTCGCTCATTGATTGGTCAGAGCGCACCATCTCAGAAGGCGAAATCGCGTCTGCGGTCAACAAGCAGCTCCAAAAGATCCCCGGCGCCCGCGCCCGCATGCGCCGCAGCAACAGTCTAGGATTGCGAAATGCTGGCGGCGGGATCCGCTTCGCCCTCACCGGCTCCAATTATGAAACCATTGCGGGAGCAGCGGACGCTTTCGTGATTGCGCTGGAGCAGAACGTGCCCCAGGTCCAAAATTTGCGCGTTGAGTTCCGTGCCACCCAGCCGCAAATCTCCGTGACCATCGACCGACGCCGGGCCACAGACTTAGGCGTGCCGCTGGAAACCCTGGGCACCACACTGCGCACTCTGGTGGACAATTCGGAAGTGGCCGAGCTCTCAATCAACGATGAGCGTGTGCCGGTCATCCTCCAGGCTAGCGCGGGCGCAATTGACGATCCGTCCGATCTCACAAGCCTTTACGTAACCTCATCCAGCGGGCGCTTGGTGCCCCTCTCACAGTTGGTGACCTTCAGAGAATATGCGGTGGCCGCCGAGCTCGACCGGCACGGCCAACGCCGCGCGGTTGAGATCTTCGGCGATGGGGTAGACGGCTATTCCCTGCGCCAAGCAGTGGATGCGGTACAGGCTGAAGCAGATAAGAGCCTGCCGCCCGGGATCGGGCTCCTGTTCCTCGATGAAGCAGCCGCTCTAAATGAAACCTCCTATGGGGTGCTGATCACCTATCTGATCGCCTTGGTGATCGTCTTCCTGGTGTTGGTGGCCCAATTTGAGAGCATCACCAGCGCTCTGGTGGTGTTGTTGACGGTGCCTTTCGGCGTATGTGCTGCGATCTTCGCGCTGACCTTCACTGGTATTTCCATAAACATCTACAGCCAGATCGGCATTTTGATGTTGATCGGGATCATGGCCAAGAACGCAATCTTGATGGTGGAGTTTGCCGATCAGCTGCGCGAGCAGGGCCGCGGT
This sequence comes from Pseudomonadota bacterium, assembly GCA_038748855.1. GTDB lineage: Bacteria > Pseudomonadota > Alphaproteobacteria > Rhizobiales > CAJQND01 > JAAEUE01. Next base: position 1,178 of record JBCDIP010000188.1, on the reverse strand, counting down.
GTGGCTGAGGCCGTCCGTGAAGCTTCCATCGTGCGGCTGAGGCCGATCGCCATGACCATGTTCTCCACCGTGCTGGCCGGCCTGCCACTTATCCTCGGAAGTGGCGCGGGGGCGGAGGCACGTGGCGCGATCGGCTGGGTGGTATTCGGCGGACTGGGCATGGCCGGTCTCTTCACGCTTTTGGTGACGCCGGCGTTCTACGTGCTGATCGCACCTCTCTCACCGCCCCGCGCTAAGGCCGGTGAACAACTGCAGGAAGAATTGCGCGGCGCCGGGGCCCCTGCAGAGTAATCCGGTTCAGGCGGTTCTGTTCCGCTGCATCAGGTCATCAAGCGCCTGTGGTCTCAGGTCAGACCGCAAGGGGCAAAAGGCCTGCTCACAGCCATGGCTGGCGCGGCATTCTGCTTCGGTTTGATCGAGACGCACGGGTTTGCCAATTTCCACACACTCTTGGCGTTTTGGTTCGAACAGTTTGAACATCTGTTTATCCCCTTTCAAGTTCCCACAACCTACTCAAAGCAAAGCAAACCGAGCTTGATCCAGATCAAGGCTGAGGAGCAAGAGGCATCCTAGTTTCACATCTGTACCCAAGTCAGGTAACGCGAGGAACGTTCATGAGCGGATTGGTCAAGTCGGTGCAACTTTGGCTCAAGCAGCAACAGGATGCTGACTTCTTGAGGAGCCTGCCCTCGTACGGCTGGGCCGACCTAGGAGGTGAGAAAGGCGACTTAATGCAGATTGCCTCAGGCCACTCTTGCGTTCGCGAACGCATGAGAGCCATGGCCGCTGCCTATGGGCTGGAGCCGTCCGATCTCAGCAAAGATCACTGGCGCGAGGTTGATATGGCCCGCGCATGCGCTACCTGCCCGTCGACCCGAGCCTGCAAGCGCTGGCTCAAGGGCCCTAATTTTGAACTCGCCGATGCTGGCTTCTGCCCCAACAAGGCTCACTTCTGCGAACTCAGTGGCACCGATCTGGATGCCCTTGAGGCTGAGGAAGACGCGGCTGCCGCAAAGCGCGAAGAGCGTCTCCACTATCTCTAAAGCAAAAGAATCCTGTGATCTAAGCGCGCACCGGGTTTGACGCCGGACTGCCTTTGGCCCCAGACTAAACGCCCCAAGACACCCTTTCAGCGAAAGGGAGGCCAAGCGGTGGCCCTGCGTTGGGGCATGCAGTGT
>JBCDIP010000187.1:0-6289 GCA_038748855.1 Pseudomonadota bacterium | reverse complement strand
TGGTGTCCCTTGGCCACAAGCTGGGTGCCAATGATGAGGTTGTGCTGGCCGGCAACAATCTTCGCCAGCACCTGCCGGAGGGAATCGCTGCCATAGATCATGTCGGAAGAAAGGATCGCAATGCGCGCGTCCGGAAACCGGGCGAGCGCTTCCTCAGCCACCCGCTCCACGCCTGGCCCGCAGGGCACCAGCGCATCTTCCGTCCCGCACGAAGGGCAGGCATTGGGGATGCGCGCTGTGTAGCCGCAATGGTGGCACACAAGCTGGCGGCGGAAGCGGTGTTCCACCAGCCAGGCCTGACAATTGGGACACTCAAAGCGATAGCCGCACGCCCGGCACAAGGTGAGCGGAGCATAACCGCGCCGGTTCAAAAACAGCATGGCCTGATCGCCCGCTTTGAGCGTCTCTTCAACTGCGTTCACCAAGGGCGGAGAGAGCCAGGTGCCCCGCTCGGCCGGCGTTTCGCGCATATCCACCAGATCGATCTTTGGCAGTACGGCCCGGCCATGCCGGTCCGGCAGGCACACCAGGTCGTAGCGCCCGCGATCCACATTCACCAGGCTCTCCAGCGACGGCGTGGCCGAGGCCAGGACCAGAGGAAACTTGCCCAGCGCCGCCAGCACGACCGCCATGTCGCGGGCATGGTAGCGCACACCATCTTCCTGCTTGTAAGCGCTCTCGTGCTCCTCATCGACCACGATGAGCCCTAAATTGGTCCAGGGCAGGAAGAGCGCTGAGCGCGCGCCCACCACGATCTTCGCATGCCCATGGGCCACCCCGCGCCAAACGCGTTCGCGCTCCTTCGGCTTCATGCCGGAATGCCAACCGGCAGGAGCCGCCCCAAACCTGGCCTCCACCCGGGCAATAAACTGGCCGGTGAGCGCGATCTCCGGCAGCAAGATGAGCACCTGCTTGCCGGCCGAGACAGCGGCAGCTACGGCTTCGAAATAAACCTCCGTCTTCCCGGACCCTGTTACCCCGTCGATAAGGGTCACCGAAAAGTCCCGGGCAATCACCGCCTTGCGCAAAACCTTGGAGGCTTCCTCTTGATCGCTCGAAAGCGTCACCGGATTGGCCTGGGCCCTTGGCGGCGTGAAAGGAGCATGTGCGGGCAGGGCGATCTTCTCCAGGGCACCCGCCTCCGAGAGCCCCTTCACCACGGCGCTGGAGACGCCTGCCGCACTTGCCAAATCCGAACCGGTCCAGGCGGGGCCTTCGCCGGCCACCTCCAGCACCCGCGCCCGCTGAGGCGTCAATCGCTCTGGCTGAAAACCGCTGGCTCTATAGCCATAGCGTACAGGCGGCGGCTCCAGGGCGGCGGGCACCCGCAAGGTCATGCGCATCACCTGGCCGGGCGGTGACATGGTGTAGGCGGCCACCCAGTCTATGAACTTGCGGTTCAGATCGGGCAGGGGCGGGGCGTCCTGAACGTCATAAACATGGGCGATTTCCCGCAGGCGTTCTGGCTTGTCGCACTCCAGGGCAGGTTTCGGTTCACCCCACACGATGCCAATGCGCATTTGCGGCCCGAGCGGCACCTGCACATAACAGCCCGGCTGCACCACTGCGTCCTCAGGCACCAGGTAGGAATAGGCCCCGTCGAGCGCCAGGGGCAGCAGCACATCGGCTGCTTGCGCCTTGCTCAGGTCCCGGGCCTCGTCTGTCATGCACATCTCCATGCTAAGCGCGGAGCTTACTCACGGTGCGTGCGCCGTTCAAACGATGTGTATTTGGTTGTGAACACTTAGCCGCCGTGAGCCCCGCGCCCTTGCGCACGCGGGGGCCCATAGGTCGGACCGATCCCCTGGCTCAGAAGGTCCTCGCTTTCGCAAGGACGCGGCAACCCCCTCGCGCCCTTGCGCACGCGAGGGCCCATAGCTTGCACCTATCCTCTTGGCTCAGAAGGTCCCGGCTTTCGCAGGGATGCCACGTCGTGAACCTACTCTGCCGCTTCCAGCTTATCCTGCGTCCGGGTCTCGAAGTCGCTGGCAGCATGGCGCTCGTGCAACTGCTCTTCCGGCGGCCCGCTGATGCGGTTGACCATGCGCCCGCGTTGGACGGGCGCGCGCGCGCCGATCTCTTCAGTCCAGCGGTTCACATGGGTGTAGGACTTGGTGTCGAGAAACTCCGCAGCCTCGTACACCTTGTTGTTCACCAAAGCGCCGTACCAGGGCCAGATGGCCATATCGGCAATGGTGTACTCCTCACCTGTCACAAACCGGTTGTCGGCCAGACGCCGGTCCAACACATCGAGCTGGCGCTTTACCTCCATCGCGAAACGGTCGATGCAATACTCGATCTTGAACGGCGCATAGGCGTAGAAGTGGCCAAAGCCGCCGCCCAGGTAGGGCGCGCTGCCCATTTGCCAGAACAGCCAGGAAAGGCACTCGGCCCGAAGCGCCGGATCTTTGGGCATGAAGGCGCCGAACTTCTCAGCCAAATACAAAAGGATCGCGCCGGATTCAAAGACCCGCGTCGGCTCATCGGTGCTGTAGTCCACCAGCGCCGGGATCTTTGAGTTCGGATTGATGTCCACAAATCCGCTGCCAAACTGATCGCCTTCGCGGATGTTGATCACATAGGCATCATACTCCGCACCGCTAATGCCAAGCTCCAGAAGCTCTTCCAGCATCACCGTAACCTTCACACCATTGGGCGTGGCCAGCGAATAGAGTTGCAACGGGTGCTCGCCCCGGAGCAGCTCCTTCTCATGCGTGGCGCCGGCGATGGGGCGGTTGATGTTGGCGAAAGCGCCGCCGCTTTCAGATTCCCATTTCCAGACCTTGGGGGGCTCATACTCTGTGGGTGCGTTCATCAGATGATCTCGTTGTGGTTAGGTGGGCAAGGCTTTGCATTTAGACCCCTTGCCTTGGCGGGGCAAGGTTCTCGCGGAGATGTGAGCGGCGGGCGGGCTTATCGATCCTGATCAGAATTGCCGATTGGGCCTGTTAGCACTGCCCTTTTGCGCGCCGTTGTGATCTCTTGGGCTGAGTGACGAACCCTCAGGACGATAAGACGATGACGGACACCAACCCGGCAAGCCCAGTTGATTGGTCAACTGAGGCCATCGTGTCGAGGCGCGACCGCTTTTACGCCGCTTCCCAGCGCAAGTTTGTGCCTTACGAGACGCCGCAGATCTTTGAGCGCGGGGCGTACCAATATCTGTGGGACGAGAAGGGCAACAAGTACACCGACCTTCTGGGGATGAACCTTTGCATCTCCGTGGGCCATGCTCATCCCGCCGTGGTTGAGGCCGTGAGCGAGCAGGCGGCGAAACTCACTCATTGCACAACCATGTTCTATCATCCAGTGCCTGCTCATTATGCGGAGGAACTCACCGCCACCATGCCCAAGGGGCACGACTGGGTGGTGCACTTCACCAATTCCGGCGCGGAGGCGGCCGACCTCGCTCTGCTCATGGCGCGGGGCTACTCAGGCAATATCGACTTCCTCTCTCTGCGCACCGGCTATCACGGGGCAACCTTCGGCGCCCAGTCCATGACCGGCATTGCCGGCTTCCGCCACAACGTGCCCCAGCTCGGCGGAGTGACTTTTGTGTCGGAGCCCAACCAATACCGCGGCGTACACGGCGCCGGTATTGAGCCCTATCTGGACGAGGTGGAGCGGGCGATCACGTCGTCAACCAGCGGCAAGGTCTCCGGCATGATGATCGAGACCGTCCAAGGCTATGGCGGCATTGTGCCCATGCCGAAGGGCTACATTTCTGGTGCGTTTGAGCGCGTGCGCGCAGCCGGCGGGCTTGGGATCATCGATGAGGTACAGGCCGGCGTCGGGCGCACGGGCGCGAGCTTCTGGGCCTTCGAGGCCCATGATGTGGTGCCCGACATCGTGATCATGGCCAAGGGCATCGGCAACGGCATTCCTCTCGGGGCCGTGGTGGCCAAGCGGGAGATTGCAGAGCCCATGGCCGACAAGTTCCTGTTCCACACATATGGCGCCAACCCTGTGGCCACGGCAGCGGGCCGGGCCGTGTTGAAGGTGATGACGGCAGAGAAGCTGCAGGAAAATGCAGCGAAGGTTGGGGCCGCGCTGAAGGAGCGGCTCAGCGATTTGCAGCAAAAGTATGAGGTGATCGGCGATGTGCGCGGCGAAGGGCTTATGCTCGCCATCGAGCTGGTAAAAGACCGGCGCACCAAGGAGCCAGATCCGGAGACGACGGCAGCAGTGTTTGAAGAGAGCCGCAAGCACGGGCTGATCGCGTCCAAGTCAGGGCCCTATCGCAGCGTCATTCGCATGTGCCCGCCTCTGTGTCTCTCCATGGAGGATGTGGATCAGGTGGCGGAGGGGTTCGACGCCAGCTTTGCGGCGGTGTGAGGCGGGATAGACCCCGCGTCCTTGCGAACGCGAGGACCTTCTCAGCCAAGAGATCAGTTCGAGCTATGGGCCCTCGCGTGCGCAAGGGCGCAAGAGAGCTGCAGGGGGCGCGGCTGGTGTTATGGCGCGGCCAGCGGTTGGCGGTCGAGGCGGGACATCAGGTAGGTCTGAAACGTGATCTGACCGCGGTGGTAGGTCTCGTGCAACTGTAACAGCTCCGCAAGGTTGACAGTGCCGTCCTGTGTGATCACGCCGTCATCCACAAACGATGTGCCGATCCCGGCCCCCAGCTTTTCATAAGCTTCCGGGCGCCCGGCGCCATCCTTCTTGGCCAACAGGGACATGAGCGTTGAGATCTCAAACTGGTCCCGGTCAAACACCGCGCCGGCTGGGTTGGCCTCTATGAGGTCAACCGTGCGGGCGCGCATCTTGGCCAGGATCTGGGTATAGATGTCGAGCTCAAACCCGGACGGCCCGGAAAAGCCGGCCTCGCGGGAAAAGCCGGGCTTCAGCTCCTCCCAGAGGTCAAAGTCGATCTCTTGGCCCTGGCCTGCCTTGAGCGAGAACACCATGGCATACTCAAACCCGGCCACATGCATCAGCAACTCGCCAATGCTCTTGGTCTCCGGGAAGAGAAGGAAGTCCAGCGCTTCCAGGTCCAGCTTTTGGATGACCCTTAAGAGGATCGAGCGGTTGTGATGAAGACCGGAGAGTGCCTCAGTCTGGCGGGTCATAGGGGCCCCACGCGCTCAAAGAACTCCGCCGCGGTGCAGCGGAAGAACGGATCGGTTGGTCTTACATAGTCCAAGTGTGTTACGTTCGGGGACACCTTCGCGCACGGGTTGACGATGATGATGGTTTTGCCTGCCGCGCGCGCCTGGCGGACGATCTGGCGCCGGTCGGCTGCCACGCCGATCACAATCAGATTTGGGGCCGTGAAGGTGGCCGGATAGCGCTCGTTAAAGACGCCGCTACCGCGAACACGCTCAAACGTGACGCCGGTTTTGGACAAAAGATTGTCCACATTGTCGGTGAAGACCTTTCCTATGGCGCCGGACCGAACCCCGGCCGCCAGCGCCTTCATCGCCGGGGTGGCTTCAGCGGTCAGCGCCATGGAATGGACCAGGCAGAACTTGCGCACACGTTCCAGTCCCTCATCGGCCAGGGCGCGGGGCAACCAATCCTTAGCGCCCGTCATGAAGCCGCCCTGATCGTGGCAGTCTACGCCAAAAATGTCATGCATGTCGCACAAGGTCGGCAGCCCGGCCTCATAACTGATGCCCGAGCCCACGTAGAGATCGGCCGGAAACAGCTCGCCGGAGAGAATGTGCTCTGCAGGCTCCGGCAGTTGGGGCACCGGAATCAGCTTGCGCGGCCGTCGCAGCTTTAAGCGGGATACGCGGTCTAGATCGCTCGCCTCTGCGTTGCCGAACGAGAGCTCTGCGGTGATGTGCCCGTTGCTGCGTTTTTGCGTAAGTCGCGTTTGGTTTCCGAGCGCCTCGAAGCGCTCAGCGGCGCTGGACAAACTGGTGAGCAAGGCGGCACCTTCAGATGCGGCCAGCCGGGCCCGGTAGTGAAAGAAGTAGCGGGTGAGAAGAAGCTGATTGTTCTGAAGCTCAAGGTCGCCGGCGAAGTAGACCGTCCGGTGTTCTGCCCCCACGTCCCGCTTCCAGCCCCAGATGATTTTGGGGTTGGCGGCGCTCCAAAACGAAGCGGCCTGATCATCCACCTCAGCCAAGAGCACAAACGGAGACTGGACGGGTTGGGCTGAGCCGGTCTTTTTAGTGTTCAGGGCGTTGGACATGACTGATCAGGCTTGTGTTGATGTGGGGCGGTGTTTCGGATGGGGTGAGCAGGGGCAATTTATCTCCTAGCCCCAAGTGGTTAAGGCCTTCGGCAAAGAAAGCAAAGACACTTTTTTGCGGCGCGGCGATATGAAGAATGCCTTTGGCGC
>JBCDIP010000186.1:0-6300 GCA_038748855.1 Pseudomonadota bacterium | reverse complement strand
GCGGCTGCGGGCGCGGTTGCGCGCGTAACCGGTCCGGACGGCACGCGGGACGTTCCAGTGGAAAAGATCGCCGCCGGTCCAGGGAAATCCAACCTCGCCAAAGGCGAGATGGTGGAATCGGTCTTGCTGCCCGCACGCCCGGCAAAAGCAGGCGATGCCTATTTGCGCTTTATCCCGCGCACGGAGATGGACATTGCCGTCGTTGGCTGCGGCGTCAACCTCGTTTTCGACAATGACGGGCTCTGTACCGAGGCCCGCGTGGCCTTAGGTGCGGTGGCTGCCCGCGTCTTCCTCGTTCCGGACGCTGCAGAGGCGCTGGTGGGCACAAAGGTGGACGATGCGGCGCTTGATGCGCTGGCTGCTGCCTGCTCTGCCGCTGCCTCCCCAATCGATGATAAGCGGGGTACCGTTGAGTTCCGCAAGAAAGTTGCCGGCGTGCTGGCGCGCCGGGCCGCAACACTCGCGCGCGACCGCGCCAAAGGATAAGTCTTATGTCTCAAATCCACGTACAAACCACCATCAACGGTGATGAAACAGAGTTTCTTTGCGATGCCGAAGAAACCCTGTTGGACGCCCTGCGCGACAAACTTGGTCTGACCGGCGCAAAGGAAGGCTGCGGCACCGGCGACTGCGGGGCCTGCTCGGTCACGGTTGACGGGCGCTTGGTCTGTTCCTGCCTGGTGCTGGGCGCGGAGGCCAACGGCCGTGAGATCACAACGATCGAAGGCATGGCCGACGGCGAAGACCTGCACCCGTTGCAACAGAAGTTTCTTGACCATGCCGCGCTTCAGTGCGGCATCTGTACGCCCGGGTTCCTGGTGGCGGCCAAGGCGCTGCTCGACCACAACCCCGACCCTACAGAAACGGAAGTGCGCTACTGGCTCGCCGGCAACCTCTGTCGGTGCACCGGGTATGACAAGATTATCCGCGCGGTCATGGACACCGCTGCCGAGATGAGAGGAGCCTAATCTGATGCTCGACAAAACAGCTGAAAACGGTGAGTTCAAATATGTTGGTACCCGCCCGCAGCGTCCGGACGGCGTAGATAAGGTCACAGGCCGGGCCCGTTTTGGAGCCGACATGGTCATGCCCGGCATGTTGGTGGGCAAGGTGCTGCGTTCACCCCACGCCCATGCCAAAATCAAATCGATCGATACCTCCGCTGCTGAGGCGCTGAAGGGTGTGAAAGCCGTGATCACGGCTGACGATTTCACCGCCGATGTGCCGGAAGCTGAATATGACACCATGGTCAACTGCATTGCGCATGGCAAAGCGCTTTATGACGGCCATGGCGTTGCAGCAGTTGCGGCCACCAGTCAGGCCATCGCCAACAAGGCGTTAAAGCTGATCAAGGTGGACTATGAGGTCCTGCCGCACGTCACCGACGTAGAAGAAGCCTGCAAGGACGATGCGCCTCTGCTGCATGACAACATCTTTACCGAAGGTCTGGATGAAAACCCGACCACTCCGTCCAACATTTCCGGCCGCGTTCAGTTCGGTCATGGCGATGTGGAGAAGGGCTTTGCGACCTCCGACATTGTTGTGGAACGTAAGTTCCGTACCGAAGCCACCCACCAGGGCTACATCGAGCCGCATGCGTGCGTGGGCAATCTGAGCAAGGATGGAACAGGCGAGCTGTGGTGCTGCACGCAAGGCCACTTCATGGTGCGCAACAGCTGTGCGGCCATTCTGGGCATCGATATCTCGCGTCTACGCGTCACCGCCTCTGAGATCGGCGGCGGCTTTGGCGGCAAAACCACTATCTTCATTGAGCCGATCGCGCTGGCTCTCTCCCGCAAGGCAGGGCGTCCGGTCAAGGTGGTGATGACCCGCGATGAAGTGTTCCGGGCAACAGGTCCGACGTCATCTGCCAGCATGTGGATCAAGATCGGCGCCAAGTCTGATGGCACCATCACGGCCATGGAAGGCCTCCTGAAGTACCAGGGCGGCGCCTTTAAGGGCACATGGGTGAGCCTCGGCTGCATGACGGCATTTGCCTGCTACCGGGCCGATCATATGAAAACCGTGGGCTATGACGTGCTCGTCAACCGGCCGCGCGCGGCCGCGTACCGGGCGCCGGGTGCCCCCATGGCGGCATTTGCGGTTGAGAGCGTGGTGACCGAGCTTGCGGAAAAGCTGGGCATCGACCCGCTTGCGTTCCGTCTCCAAAATGCGGCGAAAGAGGGCGATCAGTCCTCCTACGGTCCCAAACACCGGGCCCATGGTCTGATCGAAACTCTGGAAACCGCCAAGGCGCACGAGCACTACAACACGCCGCTCGGCCCCAATCAGGGCCGCGGGATCGCCTGCGGTTTCTGGTTCAACTTTGGCGGCCAGACCAGTACCAGCCTCAACATTGGCGCAGATGGTACGGTGAACATCTCCGTGGGCACCGTGGATGTGGGCGGCTCGCGGGCCTCCATGTGCCTCATGGTGGCTGAAGAGTTGGGCGTGCCATACGAGAAGGTCCGCTGCGTGGTGGCCGACACGAGCTCGCTTGGTCACAACGACACAACCGACGGCAGCCGCACCACGTTTGCCAGCGGCATGGCGCTGATCCTGTCAGCCCGGGACGCCAAGCAGAAGCTCTGTGCCCGGGCGGCCAAAATCTGGGAGATCCCGGAAGAGGCTGTTGAATGGGTGGACGGCCATGCCCGTCCGGCTGGCCCCAATGCAGGCGAGTTCGATCCCATGTCGCTGGCCGAGATCGCTGGCAAGGCAGAGACAACCGGCGGGCCGATTGCGGGCCACCATGAATACAATGCCCGAGGCGCAGGCGTGAGCTTCGCCACCCATATGGTGGACACCGAAGTTGATCCTGACACGGGCCGCGTGACAGTCCTGCGCTATACGGTGATCCAGGACGCCGGTAAGGCGGTGCACCCGGCCTATGTGGAAGGTCAGTTCCAAGGCGGAGCCGTGCAAGGCATCGGTTGGGCAATCAACGAGGAGTACATCTACGGCGAGGACGGCCGGTTGCAGAACCCGGGCTTCCTGGACTACCGCATCCCCGTGGCGTCCGACTTGCCCATGATCGACACGGTGATCATCGAGAACCCCAACAAAGGCCACCCCTATGGTGTGCGCGGCGTCGGGGAGACCTCCATCGTTCCGCCCATGGCAGCCATTGCCAACTCGGTTTCGGCTGCCGCCGGCGTTCGGATGACTGAGCTGCCCATGTCGCCGCCCCGGGTCTTGAAGGCCATGGACGACGCAAAAGCATAAAGGGCGCGTTCGGACAGCCCGGTTTGAGCTGAGGACCGTAGAAGATGGTCAAAGTTAACCTCTGGGGATCCCTCAAGGCCCGTGCAGGCGGGCGGGATGCCATTGAGGTCGAAGCTCAAACCATCCGGCAAATGTTCCGCGCCCTGGGCGAGGAGGAGCCCGGCCTTGTGCCCGTCCTCGAGACGGGCATCTCGGTTGCCATTGACGGGCAGATCTACCGCGATGACTGGTTCAAGGAGGTAGATGAGGACAGCGAAATCTACCTTCTGCCCAGGATGGAAGGTGGATAAGCCCGGCAAGTCCCGGCGTGGCTTTGTCATCGCTACGCTTGAACTGGAGAGGGGTGCGCGCCTTGGTGTTTGCCCGCTTCCTGGTCGTTACTCACCGCTTGAACAAGACCTGGCCACGATTATGAATTGGGGTCCGGTTGCCGTTCTCTCCATGACAGAACGCGAAGAGATGGAGAAGTTTGGCAGCTGGGTGCTGGGCGATCTGTTGACCGAGCGGGGAGTGAGATGGATGCACCTTCCGATCCGCGACTATAGCGGCCCGAGCGGTGATAGTGCCTCGCAGTGGGAGGCCTTTTCGCCCCAACTTCACAAAGTTCTGGACGCTGGAGGCGGCATCCTCTTGCATTGCCGGGGCGGTGTGGGGCGCTCCGGCATGATTGCGCTCAGGCTGATGGTGGACCGGGGTAGCGATCCCGATGAGGCTTTGAAGCGTCTGCGTGCTGTGCGGCCGGGCGCTGTGGAAACTGACGCACAACGGCTTTGGGCTCAAAAACGGGGATAAAGGCGCACAATGATCATTGAGGACATCCGGACCCACCTTTTGCAGGTGCCTTACACAGACCCGCCGAGGGCAGGCTTGAATCTGCCCACATATATTGAGTTGGTGGTGGTGGAAGTGGAGACCGCTTCAGGAGTGGTCGGCACAGGCCATCTGCAGCCTCTGGTCGGGGGCATGCGCACCCTTGAGATGTGCATACACGAAATGATGAAGCCGCTGCTCATTGGCGAAGACGCCCGCCAAGTCGAGGCGCTTTGGCAAAAGATGTGGCAGGCCACCTTCATTCAAGGGCGCATGGGAATCACGGTGATGGCCATGTCTGCACTGGATGTGGCGCTTTGGGATGCGGTGGGCCGGGAGGCCGGCAAGCCTCTCTGGGAGATTTGGGGCGGCACGGGCGCGGCCCAGCCCATCTATGGGTCCGGCTGTTATCGGGGTCTTGGCCATGACGGCATGATCGAGAAGGCCGAACGCTTCGTGGCGGAAGGCTTTAAGGCCATCAAGATGCAGGTGGCCCACCTCTTTACCCATGATGAGGATGTGGCCAACGTGCGCGATATGCGCGCCGCGCTGGGCTCAGATATTGAGATCATGGTGGACGTAAACCAGGGCTGGAGCGCCGACGAGGCGATCACCGTGGGCCGGCGGATTGATGACTATCAGCTCAGTTGGCTGGAAGAGCCTGTGTTGGCCGATGATTTTGAGGGTTATCACCGGGTGGCTGATGCCCTGAAGACGCCGGTTTCAGGCGGCGAGAACCACTTTACGCATCATGACTTCGAGCCGTTCTTCGCCAGCAGAAAAGTACCCTTTCTTCAGCCGGATATCATGCGCGGCGGATACAGCGAGCTTAAGGTGATCGCCGATCATGCCCATAAGGCGGGGCTGGTGATTGCACCACATCTCTTTCCGGAACTGAGCTGCCATCTGCTGGCCGCGATCCCCAACGCCTCATGGCTGGAATATATGGGCTGGCATGATCATCTTTGGGTTGAGCCCGTGTTGCCGCATGACGGCATGCTTACGCCGCCCACGCGTCCCGGCCACGGTATGGACTTCAAGCCGGAGCTCTTCACCGACTGCGCCTATAAACCCTGAGAACGGCGGTGTTCAGACCACACCGGAACAGTGCTGAAAGGATCAGGATTTCGTGCCAGCCAAAGGCTGCTGGCAATGCGCTCAGCCGTTTTGAGTACCAGGGGAACTGCGTCAGGGTCCATGAGGCTGGCGGCCGTCTCCTCAAAGAGCCGAAGCCACTGACAGAAGTCCTCGGTGGTGATCTCCTCCAACTTCATGTGGGCCGGCACAGGCTTGCCCTTATACTCGCCGGTTTTCAGGAGGACCGGGCGCCAGAACGCCTTCATACGCTCCAGATGTTCCGGCCATTCTTTCTCCATGCCCTTGGCGAACAGATAACCCAGCCGTTCATCGGCGCGGACCTTAGCGTAGAATTGGTCCACCAGAGCGCTGATCTGCTCTGGGTCGATGGTCGCGTGCACCGGGATCCGTTCAATCCTCGGGCCGACGGTGATGGGAAAGTCGGACATTTCACACAATCCTAGCGCAAGACGAAAGGCTTCAGGTCTGACCGGCCATGGCCAGCTCTTCTTGTACCGATAGGATGGGCAAGCCCGCCAGCGCGCGCGAGGTGCGCCCATCGGTTCCCTTGGGCTGAGAGCCCACCAAGGTGATCCGGTAAAGCTGGCGATCAAAGTCACTCTGGAAAATGTCATTTGGCGCAAGGTGGGCCGTAGAGCGGTTGTCCCACATGGCCACATCGCCCGGCTCCCACTTGAAGCGCACGGTATATTCCGGGCGCACGATGTGCTCCCACAACAGTTCCAAGAGCGCCTGGCTCTCGCTCGGCGTCAAACCTTCAATCTCCTGCAGAAAGCCGGGGCTGACGAAGAGCACCTTCTCGCCCGTGACCGGGTGCACCGTCACCAGGGGGTGAACGCTTTCAAGCTTTCGTTTCTCAACGCGTTCGCGGTAGCCCCCTTTCTCATCCGGGTCTCTGGGCGCCTCAAAGCGATGCACGCCGTCCAGCCCTTCAACAAAGGCCTTCAGAGGCTCTGACAGGCCGTCATAGGCGGCCACCAGGTTGGTCCAGAACGTATCGCCGCCATAGGGCGGAATGGTCACCCCGCGCAAAATAGAGGCCATGGGCGGGTTAATGGCCGCCGTGACGTCGGTATGCCAACCGGTCCAGGGCCTGTGCAACCGGGCGCCGCGGATTGTGTTCGCCGTGCGGTGCTTGGCAACCGAGTAGATTTCCGGAAACTCGGC
>JBCDIP010000185.1:0-6307 GCA_038748855.1 Pseudomonadota bacterium | reverse complement strand
GTATGGCGTATGGTTTGAGGGGCGGTCAAGGTGGACAGAGGAAATTGCCCTCAAATTTCGGAGAGTTAGATCATGCCCCGTGTGAGCGAAGTTGAACCGGACACCCTGCCTGAAGATGCCCGCAAGATCTTTGAGCGCTATGTGACTGAGTACGGCCCGTTTGAAAATCAGGCGAAGATTTTTGCTCAGCGCCCGCCCGCCTTGCGTCACATCATGGGGCTGTTGCTCGATCTGGCAGATGAAGCCGTGCTGCCGAAACGCTACCTGGAGATCGCACTGGTGGTGGTCTCCAAGATCAACGAATGCAAGTACTGCGTTGCCCACCACGCGCCCCGGCTGACGGCCCAGGGGTTCGAGGCGGATGCCACCGACAAGATCCTGGAGGAGCACGTGCCGGGCTTCGATGAAGTGGACATGCTGGTGCGCAACTACGCGGTGGAGGTCACCAACAACTTCCAATACATGCGCGACGGCATTTTTGATGAGCTGAAGAAGCACTTCAGCGAAGAGCAGATTGTGGAGCTCACCTTGCGCATTGCCCTGTGCGGCTTCTTCAACCGCTTCAATGATGCTCTGCAGATCAGCATGGAGCATGGGGTTGAAGAAGAGATGGCCGAACTCGGCGCAGAGCTTCCGGGCGCAGCGGCCAGTTAGACGCAGCTTCATGTGGCAAGTTGGCGTTGATGTGGGCGGCACGTTCACCGACGTGTTCGCGTCTGAACGGCAGAGCGGGCGTCTGGTATCACACAAGGTGCCCTCCACGCCGCACGATCCGTCGGTGGCGATCTCCAATGGGCTGACGCTTCTTAAGGAGCGCTTCGGGGTGGAGGTTGAGGCAATCAACCAGTTTTGTCACGGGACCACCGTGGCCACCAACGCCCTGATCCAGCGCAAAGGCGGCAAGATCGCACTGATCACAACGGCTGGCTTTAAGGACCTTCTGACCATCGGGCGCCAGGTGCGCCCGTTGATCTATGATCTTCAGGCCGACTACCCCGATCCCCTGATCCCGGCCGAGCACCGGGTTGAGGTTAATGAGCGCATTGGGCCGAAGGGCGAGGTTTTGCACGAGCTGAGCGATCAGGAAATCGACCGGGTTGCCGAAGAGGTTGCGGCACTTCAGCCAGATGGCGTGGCGATTTGTCTGTTGTTCTCCTTCCTCAATCCCAGCCACGAGCAACGCTTGCGCCGTGCTCTGGAAGCACGCGTACCTGCTGCAGATCTCTCCACAAGCCATGAGGTACAACCGGTGTTCCGTGAGTTTGAGCGCTTTTCAACGACCGTGCTCAACACCTACCTGCAGCCCGTTATGAGCCGATACATCAACGCTGTGGACGGCATCATCACCCAGCATGCCCCGGCAGCGGACATCGGCATCAACCAATCCTCAGGCGGTCTGATGACGGTGGACCAAGCCGCACGCTTTCCGGTGCGCACGGCCTTGTCGGGCCCTGCAGCCGGCGTGGTGGGGGCCATCGAAGCGGCCGGCCGTTCCGGCATTAAAGCCATCATCACTTTGGATGTAGGCGGAACATCGACCGATGTGTGCCTGGTGCGTGACGGTCAGGTGCCGCTCTCCTTTGCCCGTCACGTGGCCGGGTTCCCGATCCGACTGCCGTCTGTGGATGTGAACGCTGTGGGCGCCGGTGGCGGCTCGCTCATTGAAGTAGGGCCTGACGGGCTCATGCAGGTGGGCCCGTTGAGCGCCGGCGCTGATCCAGGCGCCGCCTGCTACGGCAAGGGCGGCACTTTGCCCACGGTCACCGATGCCAATCTTGCGCTGGGCCGGCTGCCAGAAGAGATTGCCGGCGGTGACATGCACTTAGACGTGGCGCTCGCCCGCGCGGCGCTTGAACCGATCGCCGGCCATTTCAATGTGAGCGTGGAGGAGGCAGCAGTCGGAGCCCTGCGCATCGTCGCCTCCAACATGGTGCGCGCGATCCGGGCGGTGTCCGTGGAGCGTGGTCATGACCCGCGGCAAGCTGTGCTCGTGCCCTATGGCGGCGCCGGCGGATTGCACGCCATCGAGGTGGCCGAGGCGTTGGGGCTGACGCAGGTCCTGGTGCCGCCCGATCCGGGTATCCTGTGCGCGCGTGGCCTGATGGTGGCCGACCGCAGCGAGGTTTTTCTGGCCACCCGGCGCACCCGCTTGGAAGGAGATCTGTCGCCTCTTCGTGAGATGGGCCAGGGGCTTGCCGATGGGGCGAGTGAGTGGCTTTCCGCCCAGCGTCGACCGGGTACAACCGAGGCGAGCGCGGACATGCGCTATGTGGGGCAGAACTACGAACTCACAATTGATATGCCGCCTGATTTCAACTGGTTACCGGAAGAGCTGGACTCAATTAAGCAGCTCTTTCATGCAGAACATGAACGCGCATACGGGCATGCAGATCCGTCCATGCCCATCGAGCTGGTCAGCCTCAGGTTGACGGCAAGGGTGCCGGCAGAACCGGTTTCTGGGGCATCAGCGTCCGCACAAGAAAGCGCACCGTTGTCCTGGCCTGAGCGGCCCATTTGGTTCACCGCTGAGGCGGCCAACCCTGCCAAGGTTGTGCAGCGCGAGCAGCTCGCTGCCGGGCAGGGGATATCCGGCCCGGCCGTCATCGAACAGGCCGATGCCACCACGCTCGTGTGGCCCGGCTGGACGGCCAAGTTGGACGATGCGGGCAACGTGATGCTGGAAAAAGTGACATGACCATGGATGCCTTCTCTCTCCAGATCGCCTGGAATGGCCTGCGCTCAATTTGCGATGAGGCGTTCCTCTCGCTCATGCGCTCTTCCTTCTCCACCAACATCAAAGAGCGCCACGACCACTCCACAGCCGTGCTGGATGCACAAGGCAGGCTGATTGCCCAAGCCGAAATGTCGCTGCCCATTCACCTGGCGTCCATGACGGGCATGATCGACATCCTGGTGGACCGCTTCAAAGGCCAGATGAAGCCCGGCGACATCTATTGCGCCAATGACCCGCACGTGGCCGGCGGCACCCACCTGCCGGATATCAATCTGGCGGCACCGGTCTTTGCGGATGATGAGCTTGTGGGTTTCGTGGCCAACATTGCCCATCACGCCGATGTGGGTGGAACCGCGGCAGGTTCCATGTCCGGCGGGCTCACCGAGGTGTGGCAGGAAGGGATCCGCATTCCCCTGGTGCGCCTGGTGCGCCAGGGGGAGTTGCAGCGGGATGTTCTGGATCTGATGCTCCTGAACATGCGCCTGCCGCACGAGCGCGTGGGTGATCTCAATGCCCAGATTGCAGCCTGCCGGCTGGCCGAGGGACGGCTGCGGCAAATGGCCGAGGAGTTGACACGGTCCCAGCTGTTTGAGGTCTATGACGAGATCCTTAACCGCAGCGAGCAGAGGATGCGCAAGGCCATCGCGGCCTTCCCCGATGGCGAGTACAGCTTTGAGGATGTGCTGGACGATGACGGCGCCGGGATGGAGGATCTGCCCATCCGGCTCAAGGTCGCCAAGCGCGCGGATGCGATGACATTTGACTTCACCGGCTCATCGCCCCAGGCCCGCGGCAACATCAACCTCACCTTTAACGCGGTTCAGTCCGCGGTGTTCTACAGCTTAAAGGCGCTGCTGGATCCGGAACTGCCCAACAATCAGGGGGTCTTCGCGCCGGTTGAGATCATTGCCGAGCCTGGCTCCTTACTCAACTGCGGGCCACCGGGTGCTGTGGCCCTAAGAGCCAACACCTGCCAGCGCGTGGTGGACGTGGTGATCGGTGCCTTGGCGCCGGGGATCCCCGATCAAGCGATCGCTGCGGCCAACGGTGCGAACACCTCTGCGGTGTTCGCCGGCACCGATCCTGAGAGCGGAGAGGCTTATGTCTATCTAGAGACCCTCGGCGGCGGCATGGGCGCACGGGCCACCAAGGACGGTAAGGACGGCGTTCAGGTGCACATCACCAACACCTCCAACTTGCCCATTGAAGCCATTGAGATGGAGTATCCGCTGCGGGTGTTGGAGTATGCCTTGCGCGAAGGCTCCGGCGGGGCAGGGCGCCACAGGGGTGGCATGGGGCTGAGGCGCGTCGTGACGCCAGTGGGCCATGATGCGGTGTTCTCCGGCGTGGGTGAGCGGTTCCGCCATCCCCCCTGGGGCATCGAAGGCGGGGAGGCCGGCGCCATGGGCGAGTTCCATATGGTCGATGCGGAGGGCACTAAACGCCGCCTTGCCAACAAGTCCCTCAGTCTGCCTTTGAAAGAAGGCCACTCGGTCATTATCGAAACACCCGGCGCAGGTGGCTATGGCAAGCCGTGACAAGGCCGCAAAGCCGCGTGCCAAGATGGGCGTGCCCAAGATCCAAGGCTTTATAGCGCAAAACGCCAACACGATGGTTCTCCTCTATCGGCGGCGCGGTAAGGAAACCTTCGTGGTGCGCTATACCTATGCCGACAAGACCGGGGGCGCTCGACACAAGCTGAGCGTGGGGTCCCGCTTCACCGGCCGCTTCTATCCGTCCAGATGCAGCCAGTCGCCCGATGGCAAGCACTTCATCAACTTCGTCATGGGCGGGCGCCAGGCGGGCTACAAAGAGCAGCACTATTGCTGGACCGCCATGTGCCGGCCTCCTGATCTGAAAGCCTTGTTCTTCTTGCCGCATAACGACACCTGGGGCGGAGGCGGCCTCTTTCTCAACAACCGGACTGTGGTGGTTGATGGCTGCATGTATGATGACAAGGCTGCCATGGAGCGGCTCAATCTCTCCAGTGTCGATGGGGTCAACGTGATCGTGCAGTCGGGATATGTCCCCCTTCCAGAACCGGCCAAATGGCCAAAGCCCGTGGACACCGGCTGGCGACCTTCGGGCATGCTTTCGCACATGCAGTTGAGCACGGTGCGCAAAAAGACCGCAAAACGGGCCAATTTGGTTGCGCGCGCCCGGGAAGCCAAGAGTTTCCCGGGCTACTATGATTTGTGGGAGTACACGCTGCTGGGCCGAACCGGCCGGACGAGCTTTCTCGACGATGTTATGAAGCAGGCAACGTGGGCCGATTTTGACCGGCAGGGCCGGCTTGTGGTCGCCATCGGCCACACGCTGCAGATTTACAAGTCTCCCCGGGAGGGCATGTCCGAAAAGCCCACCCGGATCATCGACTTGGAGGAAGCCACCGCTCCGGCCTAGGCGGCCTTGGCCAAGCTTTCCAGATCGAGCGGGCGCGTGACCATGGCGAGCTCGCCTGTATCCGTCAGGGGCCACTCTTCGGGCTCTTTGTCCCAGTAGAGTTCAATCCCATTGCCGTCCGGATCATTCAGATAGAGCGCCTCGCTGACGCCGTGATCGCTGGCCCCGTCCAGCGCCACGCGGGCCTGGGTGATCCGCTTCAACGCATCCGCTAAGGCGGCGCGGGTCGGGTAGAGGATTGCCAGGTGGAAGAGACCGGTGGTGCCGCGCGGCGGCGGCGACCCGCCTTCGCTTTGCCAGGTGTTTAGGCCGATGTGATGGTGATAGCCACCGGCCGAAACAAAGGCTGCCGACCCGCCGTAGCGTTGCTTCAACGTGAACCCTAGGACCCCGCAATAGAACTCCAGAGCTCGGTCGAGATCAGCCACTTTGAGGTGAACGTGGCCAATACGGGCGCCCGGTTGGATCGGGTTTGGGGTCAGGTCCGGTTCAATCGTGTGGAGTGGGGCAGTCTGGGTCATTTCAGATCTCCTTTGGCGTGAGCGCGATTAGCGGGCAGGCGCGGGGCTAAGGTTCAAGAAGGAAGGGCGCCAGGCGTAAGCGCCGTCACCCAACATGGCTTGAACGAACAGCAGCACCGTCCAAAGAGCCGGAAACTCCCAGCCACCGTTCGGCGCAGAAAACAGCCAACCATTTCCAAGGTGCTGGGCCGTGGCGCCAAGCAGAATGGGCAGCAGAAGCAGCGAGATGATCCGTGTCTTTACGCCTAAGATCAAGGCAAGCCCGCCGCCGATTTCGCCAAGGATGACCAGATAGGCGAAGAAGCCGGGGTAGCCGATACTCTCAAAGTAACCGACCGTGCCGGGGATGGTGAATGTGAAGACCTTGAGCAGCAGGCCGTGGGCGATAAAGAGAACGCCGAGGCTGACGCGAAGGACCAGAGCGGCGTAGGGGGCAGTGCGGTTATCAATCATGGGTATCTCCATTGGATTTAAGTGTTGCCCCGAATATGAGGTCAAACTAATGGTTTGATAATCCGGTGATTTCGAATAACAATTCACACTGAGAGTATGAGATAGCAGATGCTCGACCGTATTACAGGCTTGCAGGTTTTCGCCAAGGTTGCTGCACTCGGCAACCTGTCTGCGGCGGCGCACGCGCTGCACATGT
>JBCDIP010000184.1:0-6334 GCA_038748855.1 Pseudomonadota bacterium | reverse complement strand
GTTGACCAACCAGCTCAACCACCTGACCGGCAATGCCTTGGGTAGCGAACTGCATGTTGAGCACCAATGGCTTGCCGCTCGGAAGATCGCGGAAACCGTCGCCGTCCTTGTCAACCAGACCAACTTCGTCCAGCAGCTTCTTGGCCCGATCAAGATCAAACCCGATCTCGTGGCTTTCCCATTTCTTATCGACGAAGTCAGGCATGGGAGAAAAGCCCGTGTACTGACGCGGAACGCCTTGGCCAAAGTAAGCAACTTCGTTGATCTCATCACGGTTCATGGCGATGGACATCGCCGTGCGGAACCGCAGATCGCCGAAGATCTTGCGCTTTTCTTCATCCGCCGAAGTGACGTTGAAGGAGAACGCATGCATAGCGATCTTCGGACGCAGGTGAATGGTGTAATTGCCTTTCTCCTGGCCGTCCAACAGCAAAGGAGCGTCCGCAAGCTGCACCGACTGAGCTTTGTAGTCCGCCTCGGCATTGACCAGTTTCAGAAGGCGAACCTGGTTGTCGTTGGCATAAACTTCGTCCTGCTCGTTAATGTACGGAAGCTGGTTGCCGGCCGTGTCCACCATGAAGAAGTAGGGGTTGGCCACATAGTGGCGACCCTCGGTGGTGTCGGTCACGGTCAGGAAGCTCTCCAAAGTGGGCACAACCGCTTTAGGCATCTTGGCCACTTTGTCCGGGCTGTTCAGCAGCGGCGACGGCGTGTCGGTCCAGTCTGAGTTGCCGAAGTACGCCTTGATGACCGCATAGCCATCTTCAAAGCCGATTTCCTTGGCTTTTTTATCTGCATCCGGGTTCACGTCCGGGTGGTACATGCCAAGGAAGTGCTTAGGCTGGAAGCCTTGAGCAAATGAAGTGGCAAAGTGTGCCAACAGGCCTGGCTTAGGAGCCGGCAGGTTGAACACAACCGTTTGCGGATCAACCACATCAACGGTCATGCGCTTGCCGCCCACCAGCACGTAATCCTTGGGCTTCTCGATCACCTTCGGATCAAGCGCCAGATTGTCGTACCAGAACTTTACATCTTCCGCAGTGAAGGGTGCACCGTCTGACCATTTGTGGCCCTTGCGCAGGGTGAAGGTTAGCTTGGTGAAATCGTCATTCCAGGTCCAGCCCTTGGCCACGTTGGGAACGATGGTTTGCAGGTCGTCAGAATAGCGCACCAGGTTCACGTGACGGGTGGAGAGGAAGTCGGAAGTACCAGCTTCCGTGGCGTTGGACAGGGCATCAAAGGTGCCGCCATACTTGCCAATGGACTCATAAGGAGCAACAACAAGCGGCTCCTCCGGAAGGCGTTCTGCCAACGGCGGCAGGTCCGGATTGCCCTGAATTTTCGCGTTCAGCTCCTTCATTGCAGGATTTTCGCTGAACGTCATTTTGCAGTTCGCGGCAGCTTCAAACTCTGCCACATCATATTGCTGCGGGAACGCGCCTGGGGCCACGCCCTTCATGTCTGCCACAGTCACCGCCGGACAGGCTGCATGAGCCGCCGAGGAAACTGCCACAAACGCAGCTGCCATATACCATTTCAATTTCACTGTGATGTTCTCCCACTCGTTTGACGCCAAAGGACGATCTTGGTCCGAATTAAGGTAAGATTCAAGAGCTTGATTTCGCTGCAATTTGTACTGGCATGCCAGCAACCCCGCGAAACGGTACGAGCGGCGCACGACAGTTAGATGACGGTCTGGACACTTCAAGAAGAGGGCAGCACCCTGCCGTCTCAGGCGCGGTCGGTGAACACCTCCACCGGTTCAGGTACGCCGCGCACCTCGTGGCGGCCGAGCGATGAGAGTGTGTCCGGCATATGCTGGGCAATCGCGCTGCTGCACAAAACCCGGCGGCCAAGCACCTTGCAAAGGCCTTCGATGCGGCTGGCTACATTCACGGTTTCACCGATGACCGTAAAGTCCAGCCGATCCGCGCTGCCGATATTGCCATAGGTAAGCATGCCCAAATGCAATGCGGTGCCGAACTCAAGCGCCTCATCACCCGCTTTCAGCCGGGCTTCGTTGACTTCACCCAGTTTGTCTTGGGCTTGCCGCGCAGCCACCAGTGCGTCGGCGCAGCGGCGTGGGACGTTGGTTCCTTCAAGAATGGGGAACACTGCCAGCACGCCGTCGCCGAGAAATTTCAACACATCGCCGTCATGCTCATGTACCGCATCAACAACCACCTGAAAGTACTGGTCCAGCGCCTCCAGCAGCTTGGCATCGCCCCAGGTTGTCGATTTTTGCGTGAAGCCCCGCAGGTCGGAAAACATCACCACCGCTTTCAGCTCTGACAATCCCCCACGGCGAACGGCACCGGCGACCACCTCGTCTGCAGGTCCTTTGCCAAGGTACGTCTTGAGCAGGCTCGCCGTTGAACGGCGCATGGCTACCGGTTCCATGGCTGAGGCGAGCGGCATGCGGATCGCCTCGAATATCGCGAGATGTTCATCGCTGAAGCCATCAGGATGGTTTGTGGTGATGCTGGTGCCTTGTACCGATCCGTCACCATACTCCAGCGGCAGACAGAAGAAGTCCGTGCCGCCTTCTGCAGCCAGCTCCAGGTAGAGGTGATAGTCCGTCTCAGGGTCCAGATCGTTCAAACGCTTGCGAAGGGACGACCGGTTGTTGGTAACATACTCAAAGGGGCTGCCGATCCAGGTTTGCGTATCCAGCCAGGCTGTCGGAACCACATAGTCTTCCGTGGGCGCGTCGCTGCGCCAGATCACGCCCCAGGCGGCCAGAAGCGGGTTCGCAACCCTTTGGGCGACCCGCAGTCGCCACAGGGGCACTCCAGCGTCCACCAGCCGGCGGCCCAGTTCTTCCACGATGGCAACACCGTCTCCGCTCAGACGGGCCTCGCCCACCAGCCAATCTGTCAGTTCCTTTATGCTCATGGGATTTGTGTATTATGCATAGACATAAACCTGTTTAAAACTTGGGGCTTGCCGGGCAAGCCTTCAAGCGGCAAACCTGAATTTAGATCATATGACCAAGCAGACCAGAACCTTTACGGGCACAGAAGCCCGCCACCTGATGAGAGCCCGGCCCAAGGCGGCGCTGGCCACCCTGAACCGCGAGGGCGGCTTGCCGTATGGCTCGCTGATCAATGTGGCCACGACGCCGGAAGGTGCTCCCATCATTTTGATCTCCACACTGGCCTGGCACACGCAAAACCTCTTGGAAGATGCACGCGGCTCGGTTTTGTTTGACGATACGGACGGGCTCGCCGACCCGCTCACCGGACCGCGGGTGACCATTATGGGCGAGTTTGAAAAAACGGAAGACCCGGCCATTCGAGCGCGCTATCTGGCCCGCCATCCCGGCGCGGCGCTGTATGTGGATTTTGGGGACTTCTCCTTCTGGACGTTGCAGGCAAGCGAGGCCCACGCGGTCGCCGGGTTTGGCCGGATTGAGACCATCCCTGCCAACGAGGTTCTCCTCACCTCTGAGAACTGTGCAGTGCTGATCGAAGCCGAGCATCGCATCATTGAACATATGAACGAGGACCATTCCGACGCAATCAACCTCTATGCAACACGGCTTCTCGGCCAAAACCCCGGCCCCTGGCAAATGACGGCCATCGATCAGGACGGCATCGATCTGTCCAACACTGAGCGCAGCGTGCGCCTGGCCTTTGCCTCGCCCGTCACAAACGCTCAGGAAGCCCGGGAGGCGCTGGTCGCCCTAGCGGCACAGGCGAAGGCTTAGATCGGGCATGCACCAGTCTGCAAACAAAGGTGTGGTGGCTGCTGGCCACACATTCACCGCTGAAGCGTCCGTGCAGGCTCTGCGCAACGGCGGCAATGCGCTTGACGCGGCGATCGCCGGGCTTGCCATGGCTTGCGTCTGTGAGCCGGTTTTGTGTTCCCCGGGCGGCGGTGGCTTCGCCACACTACGTGACGGCGCAACAGGCGAGGTCTCCGTGATCGACTTCTTCCCGCACACGCCCTTGGTGCGGCGCCAACCGGGTGAAGAAGGCGTCAGTGAAGTCGTGGTTGACTTTGGAACGGCCACTCAGGCCTTCCACATTGGCCCGGCCACGTCCGCAACCCCTGGCTTCGCTGCCGGCCTTCAAGCGCTTCATGTCAAGGGCGCCCGCTTGGCCATGACGGATCTCATACAGCCAGCCGCGCACGCCGCCAGAGCGGGCATCACGATGACCGCATACCAGAATTTTCTGTGCACCGTGGTCGCCCCTATCCTGACGGCCACCCCGGACGCCGCAAACCTGTTCGCCCCTGGCGGCACGCTATTGGAACCAGGGGCTATCTTCAAGAACCCGGGCTTGGCTGACGCTCTGGAGATCATCGCCACGACGCCGGCCAATCGCAATGCCATTACGGCAATGGCCATTTCAGCTCATGAGAAAACCGGCAACCTGACGCAAGAAGACTTTGACGCCTATCAAGCGGTGGAGCGTGCACCCGTCTCCATGGAGCTGGCGGGCTGTCAGATCCACATGAACCCATTGCCGGCAGCAAGCGGCACCCTGATTGCGCACAGTTTGGCGCACCTGGAAACAGCCGACCCGGTAGACATTGCCCGCGCGCTCCTGGCCACAAGTCAGGCGCGCAAAGCAGCCGCCGGCGATCTGGCGTGTCTGAAGGCCGTTCCGCTGCGCCAACGGGGCACTACCCATCTTTCGGTGATTGATGGGGACGGCACGGCCTGCGCCGTAACCATCTCCAACGGCGAAGGCAATGGCGAACTCGTCGGACCGTTCGGGTTCATGATGAACAACATACTGGGCGAAGAGGATGTGAACACCCACGGCACATCACACTGGCCTGTGAACACGCGCCTGGCCTCCATGATGTGTCCCACGATCATCGAGAAGCCGGACGGCAGCTTGATCGCACTGGGCTCCGGCGGATCAAACCGCATCCGCTCAGCGATTTTCCAGGTGGTAGTAGCACTCTGTTTGCGCGGCGCCGGGCTCAGCGATGCTGTCTCCGGACCCCGTCTGCACATCGAAGGCGGGCACCTGGATTTTGAGGACCAGTTCGACCCGCAAACCGCCCACGCTCTACAGACGCTCTGTCCCGACCATCGTGCTTGGCCGGAACCCAACATGTTCTTTGGCGGTGTCCATGCTGCTGAACGGCTTGCGGACGCCAGCTTCGCCGGCGCCGGTGACCGCCGGCGCGATGGCGTCGTTCTGGTCGCCGACTAACCGTGCGGCTCTGGCTTGCCGTTCAAGAACATCTGCGTGCCAGGATGCCACTCAAGCGCTTCAGCCTGGCCAGATGCGCTGACCGTTTCGCTCAACGTCTTAGACACCAACCAGGCGTGCCGTGTTGGGAAGCGCTCATGGGCGATGAGCACATAATCGTTGAGGTTCGCAAGCAGCACCACCGGGATCTTGCCGTAGGGCGCGAACTTGCCCTCCCCGCCTCGCATGGCCACCGCATCATCCCGGCTGAGCACGGCCACATCCAGCTGATCAGTTCCTAAAAGGCTCGCCAGCCTGCCCGCTGTGGGCGCACGGGCGACACGGCTGCGCGATTTCGGCAGATGTTCAGCCAAAACCTCCGCCAACCTCTTGGCCTCAGCATAAGTGGGCGGATCTGCCCGGTGTGAGCCGATCAAAAGATGCTTCTTCCGGTAAACCACCCACTGGCCATAGGGCGTGTGAGCGCGCGCGCCCTGGGCAAAAGCCAGGACAAGCGGCGCCGACAACAGCCGGCGCCGGTTCAATGCCATACCGCTCACTTTTCGAACACATCCATGTTCAAGACGGCCGTCACCACGTAGTTGGGCACATCAACCACCTGCCCCACACGCAGATCCACGGCAACGCTTGCCAGAATGTAGGCCTGCTCAGCGGTGAGCCCATGCTCGCGCTGAATATAGTCGATCATCTTGATCAGCGCGTCGCGGGCAGCAAGCGTCAGATCTTCCGAGAGGTTTTCCAGGTTCTTGATCTTCTCGCTTTCCAGATATTGCATCGGGGGCGGAACTTCGCCGGCCTGTTTAATCGGCAGCCCGATCGTCTGATAGAATTTGGAGGGCTCAATGTTCTTAATCTGCGTCCCGCCTTCCACTGCCGGGCTTGTGACGTTAGCGCCCTGGCCTTTACGGATCTCGGTTCTCAGCGTCACCACAGCGCCGGTTTCGATTGCCGTGCCGGACACCTCGCCGTCACCTTGAGCATAGTGCACATCACCCACGAACAGGCCGCATCCGTCAATGAAGCACGGCAACAAGAGGGTGGTGCCCACCTGCATCTGCTGCACGTCCATGTTGCCACCATTTTCGCGCGGCGGGATGGTTCTGAGGCACTTGTCCTTGTGGGAGCCTTGCGGCCCGCACACCGCGCTGGGCAACGCACCC
>JBCDIP010000183.1:0-6356 GCA_038748855.1 Pseudomonadota bacterium | reverse complement strand
TGCGCACGTTGCCGGTGAGCGCGTTTCGCGGCGTCGACATTGTGGTGGACACATCCGGCCTGCCCAACGAGCAGACATGCAGCGTAGATCCCGCACTTTCAAAGGAAATCAACATCCAGGCCCGCGCCCGCATTGTACGGATTGCCAAAGCCATGGGCGTGCGTCGCCATGTTGCCCTTACCTCCGCAGAACCGCCCGCCGGCAAGGATGTTTATGGGCGCTGCAATGGGCACTTAGAACACGCGGTGCTGGAGGGGGCTGCAGACGGTTTCTCAACAACGGTCTTAAGGGCCGGCTCGGTCTATGGCCTCTCGCGCCGGATGCGGTTTGATGTGATGGCCAATGTAGTGGCCCTGCACGCCCATATGGGCCGGCGGGTCACGTTCCCAGGCAGCGCTCAAACCGCCCTGCCCTTCGTTCATGTGCGCGATCTTGCCAGAGCCATCGTGAGCACCATTGCAGCACCTGAAGGTGAGATGAGCGGCCAGGTCTTCACCGTGGCGAGCCAGGTGCAGACCCTTCAGGAGCTTCTGGCACAGGCCGCTGAGATCTTCCCCGGCAAGATCGATTATGTGTTCTCCCGCCCCTCAGACAGCCCGCACGCGCTGGATATGTCCGTGCCTGCCTTCCAGGACGCCACCGGCTTTTCGCCACGGATCACGCTGGATCAGGGGCTTTTGGAAGTGTTCATCGCGCTAAAGGGTGGCCGCACGCAGCTTGGGGACACCACCAACACGGCAAAGTTCTACCGCTCCCTCATCAAGAAAACCCAACAGGCCGAAGCCCAGGTTTAAGCCGGAGTGGACATACGCCCCGCCCGAGCGTGTAAGGCCAGCCAGCCCAGCAGGCAGAGGGTGATCGCAATCATCGGATAAAGGGCGATATTCACTGCGGACCAGCCCACCAGGTGCAGCAGCTTGCCTGACGAGAGGGAGGCAATGGCGACCGTGGTGAACACGCAAAAATCGTTGATGCCCTGAACGATGTTCTTCTCTGCTGGGCGGTAATAGCCGGTGAGCATGGCTGTTGCGCCCACAAAACCGAAGTTCCAACCAACGCCCAAGAGCACCAGTCCGATGCCGAAATTCGCCAGATGCAGCCCTGTGAGCGCGGCGACCCCTGCACCGGCCAGCAACACCATGCCGACGGCGATCACCTTCTGGGCGCCATACCGATTGATCAAAGAGCCGGTGAAGAAGCTGGGGGCATACATGGCCAGAACGTGCCACTGGATGACCAGAGCGGCAGTGTCCACAGTGAAGCCGCAAGCCACCATGGCGAGCGGTGTGGCGGTCATCACCAGGTTCATCATGCCATAGCTCATCATGGCACAGACCACGGCCACGATCAGCGCCGGCTGACGCAAGATGACGGAGAGCGGCCGCGGTGCCTCTTCAATCTCCACATCTTCCCCATCGGGCCTGTCCAGAAACAACAGAGCACATGCTGAGATCACCGCCATGAGAGCGGCCACCACATAACAGCCCCCGAACAGGACCGGTCCCATCAGGTCCTTCGTGGCGATGATGGCAAGCGGACCGATAATGCCTGAGGCAAGGCCGCCGATGGTGACCCAGGAGATGGCTTTGGCTTTGAACTCCGGGCTTGCCAGGTCTGCAGCGGCGAACCGGTAGAGCATGGCGAAGGCCTGATAGCTGCCGGTGAGCAGCATGGCGCCGGAGAACAACCAGAAATCCTGGATTATTATGGCGTAGAGCCCCAACAGTGCGCTGACGGCGCCGCAGGCGGCACCCGTTAAGAAGCCCACTTTCCGGCCTACCCGCTTCATATAAAGCGACGCCGGCAAGGTGGTGAGCATTGTCCCGATCACGAAGGCTGAGATAGGCAAGGTCGCCCACCCCGGATAGTCGGCGAGAGACTTGCCGATCAGACCACCGGTGGTGATCAAGAGCACGGCCTGGGAACCGTACATAGCCTGCGCAAAAGCAAAGATCGCCGCGTTTTTCTTCACACGGCGTTCTGAAGGGGAAAGTTGCGATGGCGCTGCCACGGACATGAGGCGGACCCTAGAGCAGTTCGTGCCAATAAGGAAACACTAGATCTCAGACTTCTTCTTCTTCAACAACCCAGGGCTCGGCCCTAGAGGCTTCATCCCATTGTTGCCAGGCCGGAAGGGCCTTGAGGGTCTTCGAATAGGCCTCAACATGGGGCGCAGACGTCAGGGCATAGACCTCAAACCGATTGACCACCGGGGCATACATGGCGTCCGCATTCGAGAACTGACCGAACAGGAACGGCCCGCCTGAGGCGTCCAGACACTCTGCCCAGATGGTCTCAATTCTGGCCACATCCCTCCTGACCGCATCGGAGACGGCAATCTCCCCGATCTTGCGCCGCATGTTCATGGGGCACTCGGCGCGCAACGCGGAGAAGCCACCGTGCATTTCATGAGAAACCGCCCTCGCCTTGCCGCGCTCCACCACATCGTCCGGCCAAAGTCCCGCCTCGGGATGGAGGTCAGCCACATACTCCATAATGGCGAGCGACTCCCATAAGGTCAGATCGCCATGCTGCAGCACCGGCACCTTCTTTGAGGGTGAAAACTCCAGGAAATGCTGATTATGATTGGGCTCATCGAAGGGCACCACCGTCTCGCGGAACTCTATCCCGCCGGCCGCCATGGCGAGCCATGGTCGAAATGACCAGGAGGAATAGTTCTTGTTGGCGATGATGAGGTGGAGGTCGTCAGGTCTGCTCATTCCTGGTCCACCGGACCACCGGCTTTCTTCCAGGCCCCAAATCCGCCTTCCAGGTTCTGCACTGGCTTTAGCCCCATATCCTGCGCCGTTTTGGTGGCCAGAAGCGAGCGCATGCCACCGGCGCACATGAACATGAACGGCCCATCGCCTGCAAAAATGTCCTTGTAATACGGGCTCTCTGGGTCGATCCAGAACTCCAGCATGCCTCTTGGCGCATGAAACGCCCCGGGGATTTTGCCGTCGCGCTTCAATTCGCGGATATCGCGGATATCCACCAAAACCGCACTTCCGGCCGCATGCGCCGCTACGGCGTCGGCGGTGGAGATGGTCTCAACTTCACTGTCAGCTTGATCACATAGAGCCTTGTAACCAGTTGATATTTCCTGTGCCATAGTTCCAATCCCACTGTTGTTTCGAGTTTCAACCGGCGCGCTCAGTGCGCCAAACTTCAAATGCTTTGAGTGTTTCGTCGTTGGGCGGATAGAGGCCCGTCACCTCCGCCCCTGCTGCCACGCGTTCCTGGACGTAGGTCTCAAACAGCTCCTGTTCCAGGCCATCACGCGCCACCTCCTCTGCCAAGGCTTGCGGCACGCACACCGCGCCATCGCCATCGCAAACGATCATGTCGCCGGGCACCACCATCACGCCGCCACAGCCGATCACTTCAGAATGCCCAACGAAATGCAGCGCGTGGATCGAGGGTGGCGCGACCGTGCCCTGGCAGTAGATGTGAAGGCCGGTGGGGTGAATGTCTTTGGCATCGCGTACCGCGCCGTCGGAAACAAAGGCTTTAGCGCCCTTGGCCACAAGCCGCGCGGCCAAAATATCGCCCAGGGTGCCGCAGCTGCCGTCCCCGCGGGCATCAGCCACCATGATGGCGCCTGCGGGTGTGGCATCAATAGCCTCGCGCAGGGTGCCTGAGCCGGCATAGCTTGCCGGTGTGGAAAGATCTTCGCGCATGGGCACAAAGCGGATGGTGAAGGCCGGGCCCGCCACACGCTCATAACCGTCTTTAAGGGGCACTACCCCTTCGATGGAGCAGCGGCGGATGCCGCGCTTCAGGAGCTGCATGGTTATGGTGGCGGTGCTGATTTGCACCAGTTGGTCGGCTACATCGTTCGCCATGGGTTTAAAGGCTCCGGGTGTCTTGATCGCGTCTCGGCGGGAGAGCCAGATTAGTGGCTGGGGCGAAAGAGTCAAAAGGCTTCAGCGTCTATGTCTGCGTTTGCCGCGCACTGCCCGCAACATCCAAGACACTGGCGCTCACAATCAGGGCCGTGGCGGCCGCTTCTGCCACTCCAAAAGGCTCGTTGGCCCAGGCGGCAGCACTAGCGATCCCTACCACCGCCTCCATCTGGAACAAGATGCCCAGCCGGCCCGGATCCATATGCTTTGCACCCCACAAGAGGCCCCACATGACCGGAATGAGAAACCCGGCCGCCATGACCAAGAGCCAAGGCACCAGAGGAGCCAGGACAGCCCAAACCGGCGGCGCCATGAGCCCGGCCACCGGCAGGAACGCCATGGCCAAGGCGAAGATCCCGCCATAGAGGAAGAAGGAGAAGACATGCTCGAACACGTCCATTTCCGGGAGCGACCTGATCCGCAAGGTTCCCACCGCAAACACGAAGCCGGACGCGAGGGCCATATAGTCACCTGCATTCTGCGGCACAGGCACACCGCCCTTGCTGGTGAGCACAACAAAGAGGCCAAGCACGCCTAAAATGAGCGCCAGAATGCGGAACGGGCTCACCTTCCGCTTTAAGACGACTGCTTCCAGGGCGGTGCCCCAGATGGGCGTGATGTAGAACAGCAGGAGCGCGCGCACCACTTCGGTCAGAAGAAGGCTCTGATAGTAGAGGACGAATGCAGCTCCGATCAGCAATCCTGTGGTGACGTGGGTGATCCCGGTGGGCTGACTTCGCAGCGTCCGCCTTAGCGCAAACGGAACCAACAGGACAAGCGGCACCAAGAACTGAGCCAGGGTTGCCCACGCCGGGGCAAGCCCGCGCGCCTCAAAGGCTCTCAGAGGGATCCAGAACAGCCCCCAGAGCGCGGCACACAGCAAAACCACGGCCAGAGGCACGAGAGGAGAAGACGGTTTCACGACAGGCCCCACATCGCGCGCTGAATTGCCCGGCCAACGGCCAGGCCAACGCAATAGCCGGACGTGCCGAGGCCTAGCGCCTTATCTCACAACTATAGGGCGTTTCAAGACCTTCGATTTGATCTGCTTGGGTTCGGTCAGATCGATTTTCGGCTGAGCCCCGAAACGAGTGACCTGCTGGTCAGAGAACGCTTTGCGGAATTGCAGGCCCATCTGGTTATCGATCCGCCATCTTGTCTCGCAAATGCAGCGGATGGAGCTGTCGGAATCCACGATGATGAACTCCGGCGGCAATTCGATCGGAGCATTCAGCTTAATGCGTGCGCCGGTATCTGAGATGTCTTTGATTCTGCACGCAGCCAACACTTGACCTTCACGGTCCGAAATGATTGCGGCAACATCACACTCATGGCGGGGGGCGTTACGTCGGTCTTCGTAGTTTTGTGTCATCATTGTCATAGGCACCACCTTTGCACGCCCTTCCCCTACGCGCTTGTGAGCATTTTAGGCCGAAAGAGGTGAACTTTTTCTATACCGGCTCGCTTGCCCCACCCTTGCGCCATTGCCCGGCAGGCAGAACATGATAAAATACCGGCATGGCTTCTTTTTTCTCAAAATTGTTTGGCGGCTCCTCCGACAAGGGCTCTTCAGGCCCCAAGCGCGAGGACCCTGTGTCCTATAATGACTTGGTGATCCAAGCCGCACCGGAAGAGGCCGGCGACCAATGGCGTCTGGCAGGGGTCATTATCAAGCAGTCAGACGATGGGCCGCTGGAGCGCAAATTCTTAAGGGCCGATACCTTTCCATCACGGGACGAGGCGGTGGAGTTTTCCGTCCGCAAGGCCAAACAGATCATCGACGAGCAAGGCGCCCGCCTGTTCGCCGATGGAGAACCGTCAGGACGGGCGTAGCCTTGAGATCCACGTCATCTGCGTCGGTGCTCACCGGCCTGCTCACTGCACTCTTGCTGACCGTTTGGGCGCACGCGGCCGAGATGCCGCTGGGCAAGGTTACCCTTAAAACAGCCACGGGCGAGCATGTTTTCACGGTTGAGCGGGCAGAAACCCCGGCACATAAATCCCGCGGCCTCATGCACCGGCGCCATATGAAGGCAGATCACGGCATGCTCTTCACCTGGCCCAACGAGCGCAATGTGAGCATGTGGATGTCCAACACGGTCTTGTCGCTGGACATGGTGTTCATCAAAAAGAACGGCCAGGTCCACAGAGTGCAGGAAAACACGGTGCCTTTTTCAGAAACCATTATTGAAGCCGGCGCGCCGGTCTTGCGCGTCTTGGAGCTCAATGCGGGGACCGCAGGCAAGATCGGCTTGAAGCCTGGAGACACCATTATCCTGGATTGGAACTAGCTTTGGTCTCCGTGGCGCTGGCGCCAAAAGAGCCACACTTTCTCCGGTACCTCATCAGGCACCCCGTCATAGCCATGGCCGCCCCAGGGATGACAACTTGAAACGCGCCCCAGCGCCAGCCAGAACCCTGCCCAGGGGCCGTGCTTGCGGATCGCCTCAC
>JBCDIP010000182.1:0-6368 GCA_038748855.1 Pseudomonadota bacterium | reverse complement strand
GCGCCCTTGCGAACGCGTGGGCCCTTAGCTCTATATCTCCCGTGGCCCTTAAGGTCCTCGCTTACGCAAGGACGCTGGGCAGTCTTACTTCTCGGCTGCTTCCGCCTTCAGCCAACTCACCAGTTGCCTCACCGCATGACGCTCAAGACCCTGCGGGACGGGGATGAGCCAGTAGGCGGACTTCACCCGCACCTCCAAATCGGAGAACAGGCGCACCAGCGTTCCAGCCGCAAGGGAAGAGGCCGCCAGGCGTCCGCGGGCGAGTGCGACGCCCATACCCTGTTCGGCGGCCTTGAGCACCAGATCAGATGAGGAAAAGCGCGACCCTTTCCGTGTGTCCAACTGCTCAGGGCCATGATCGCGTCTCCACACATCCCAGTGAGAGGCAGGATCGCGGTCGTGCAGCAGACGTGCGCCTTTCAGACGTGCTCCATGCTCTGCCAGATATGCGGGGCTGGCGACCGGGAACAGGGCATCATCCATCAACGGCTCGCACGTCTTCTCGCCCTTAGGACGGGGCCCCATGCGGATGGCGAGATCAGCATTGTCTTCCCCCGGCGATCTGGTGCGCTGATCCACCAACAGGGACACCTCAATGCTGGGATGAAGCTCCTCAAACGCGGGCAGTCTGGGCAGCAACCAGCGGAGGGCAAAGGAGGGCGCGGTGGCGACGACCACCGAATTGCCCTGGCGCGCCTCGCGCACTGCGGTGACAGATGTCTCCAGCTCAGCCAGGCATGCAAGGGCAGACTTGCCCAGCATCTCGCCTTGCGCAGTGAACGTCAGGGGCATCGCGGCGCCCGTCTTTTCAAACAGAGAGACGCCGAGACGTTTCTCAAGATCGCTTAAATGACGGCTGACCGCTGAATGCGTTACCCCAAGGCGGCGGCCCGCAGGCCTGATGCCGCCGGTTTCATAGACGGCGGCAAGCGCTCTCAGCGCGTTCAGAGGGAGATCTTTCATGGTCTCAAATTTAGACCAAAAGGCGCATCCTTGAGAACAGGTAAATTGGCGAGAACCCTCTATGGTCGCCGCTCCAATCAAGCAGGAGGCGTCTTATGGGCATGCTGATCAATGGAACTTGGAGCGAAGAAGACCAAACCATTCAGGCGGGCGCCTATGTGCGAGCGGCCAGTCCCATCCGAAGTTCTTCGGCGCTTGGCGAGCGTCCAGGACGGTTCTGGCTGATTGCGTCGAAGAGTTGCCCCTGGTCGCACCGGGTGGTGTTGCTCCACGCCATAAAAGGGCTAGGAGATCTGGTGCCGGTTCATTTCGCCCATGGACCGCGCGTTGAGGGCTATGCTGCAGATGGCGGCAAGCCGTGGAAGGTGCCGGGTGCCGCCAAGACTGTTCGGCATTTGCATCAGCTTTATAGTGTGCATGATGAAATCTATAGCGGACGGGTGACTGTGCCTGTGCTCTGGGACAGCGTCGCTCAGAAGATCATCTCCAATGACAGCGCCGATATCCTGGGCTTGTTTGACGGACTGGGAAATCAACGCGGCCGGGATTTCACTGTGCGTCCGCCTGCGCTTGCCGGAGCCATCGATGAGGCCAATGAGGCGGTGTACCAGGGGCTCAACAATGCGGTTTACCGGGCCGGATTTGCCCAAACCCAAGGTGCCTATGAGGCTGCTGTTCGTGTGGTGTTTGAAACTTTGGACCGGCTTGAACAGCGCCTGAAAACGTCCCGCTACTATTTTGGCGCGATGCTGACGGAGACGGATCTGCGGCTCTTCCCCACGTTGGTGCGCTTTGATGCGGTCTACCACATTCTCTTCAAGTGCTCTGTGCGCCGGCTGGTGGACTATCCCAACCTCTGGGCCTATGTACGCGATCTCTTCGGCTGGGCTGGAGTGGCGGAGACTGTGGATCTTGAGGTTATCCGCGAGGCCAGTTATGTGGCCGATACATCGGATCCACATCCCATCGTGGCGCTCCAGCCGGACCTGGATTGGACCTCGCCCCACGGGCGCGAGCTGTTGGGCGCAGCGTGTTTGATTGCTCGCGATGGGGAGAGCTTTGCTGTGGATGCCGGTTGAAGCCGTTTCCGCCCGCGTCCTTGCGAACGCGAGGACCTTCTGAGCCAAAGGAAAGGTTCGAGCTATGGGCCCTCGCGTTCGCAAGGGCGCGAAATGCTAAGCCCGCTCGAAGCCGCGGTTCACCTCCCAGTCGGTGACCCGGCGGTCATACTCTTCCTGCTCCCACTCCGCACAGCGCACGTAATGGTCGATCACGCCGTCCCCGAAGGCGGCCCGCAGCATCTTGGATTTCTTTAAGGCCACTGTGGCATCGCGCAAGGTTTCCGGAATGCCGCGCGCCCGCCGGGCGCCATATGCATCACCCTTGAAGGCGTCCTCAAGCTCCATCTTCTGCTCAATGCCGTCGAGCCCGGCGGCGATCAGAGCGGCGAAGGCGAGATAAGGATTGAGGTCCGCCCCGCCCACGCGGCACTCCACCCGCACTGCCTTGGTGTCAGCCCCGCAGACCCGGTAGCCGGCGGTGCGGTTGTCCATGGACCAGATCGCCTTGGTGGGCGCAAAGGTGCCCTCCATGAAGCGCTTATAGGAGTTGATGTAGGGCGCCAGGAAATAGGTGATCTCGCTGGCATGGTTCAACAGACCCGCCAGGTAATGGCACATGAGCTCCGACATGCCATGGTGCTGATTGGGATCGTAAAACAGGGGCTCGCCCGAGCTTGACCACAAGGACTGGTGGATATGGGACGAGTTGCCGGCAAAGTCATAGTGCCACTTGGCCATGAAGCTGATGGAGCGCCCCTTGGTCCAGGCGATCTCCTTGCAGGCATTCTTGATGATGGAGTGCCGGTCGGCCATGGTGAGCGCATCGGCATAGCGCACGTTGATCTCTTCCTGGCCCCGGTCAGCTTCGCCCTTGGAGTTCTCCACCGGCACA
The DNA here is from genome assembly GCA_038748855.1 of Pseudomonadota bacterium. Classification (GTDB taxonomy): domain Bacteria; phylum Pseudomonadota; class Alphaproteobacteria; order Rhizobiales; family CAJQND01; genus JAAEUE01. The sequence goes on along the minus strand of JBCDIP010000182.1, from coordinate 3,452 downwards.
TCGGCCCCTTGGAGCCCGTTGCGAATGGCGCGCATCACCTCTTCTTCCTTGGTGGTTTGGAAGATGTGGTAGTCCTCATTATAGGGGCTGATGGGCTCAAGATTGCGATGACCCTTCGCGGCGGCCTCTTCATAACTGTCTTTGAAGAGGAAGAACTCCAGCTCGGAGGCCATCATGGCGGCCATGCCCTTCTCTTCCAGACGGACAATCTGGTTCTTCAAAATCGCGCGCGGAGAATGAGGGACATCCGCATGGGTGTGATGGTCCAGCACGTCGCACAGCACCAGAGCCGTCCCCTCCAGCCAAGGCACGCGGCGCAAGGTTTCTAGGTCCGGCTTCATGGTGTAGTCGCCATAGCCCGCTGACCAGCTGGTCGAGGCGTAGCCATCGACCGTATACATCTCAATGTCGGTGGCTTGCAGATAGTTACACGAATGGGTTTCCTCCCAGGCGCTTTCCACGAAGAACTCTGCTTGGAACCGTTTGCCCATGAGGCGGCCTTGCATGTCCACCTGTGCGGCCACCACCGTATCGATCTCGCCTGCGGCCACCAGTTTCTTCAGTTCATCAAGGGTCAATTTGCCTGCCATATTTCGTGCCTCGTTCTTATGGTCTGAATGAAGAGAGCCCCCGAGCCGGGAGGGCACGGGGGCGCTCTTCTCGATTGTTATGGCCCAGGATCGGTTAAGCTGCTTCCGCCGCTTTTGCCGCTTCCACAATCTGCTCAGCTTCCCGGCCGGTCAGCTCCTGCATGTGGTCATGGGCGTAGGTGAATGTGCCCACCCCGGCCGTGGCCGATCTGAGCTCGATGATCAGGTTCTGCACTTCCGATTCCGGCATGTGCGCTTCCACTGTGTCCCAACCGGGCCAGCCTTCGCGCGCATCATAGCCCAGAAGCTGACCGCGCCTCTGCGAGACGATCTGGTTGATCTTGGATGTGGCATCAGAGGGCACATGAACCTTCACATGCACAATGGGCTCCAGCAGAACCGGCGCTGCGTTGGGCATGGCCGCCTGCATGCCGATGCGGCCTGCGGTCTTGAACGCCTGTTCGGAACTGTCCACCGCGTGATAGGAGCCGTCGGTCAGGGTGACCGCCACATCCACCACCGGGAAGCCCAGGGGGCCCTGGCTCATAAAGTCCTCGATACCGGCCTTCACCGCAGGGATGTACTGCTTGGGCACCACACCGCCGGTGATGGTATCATCGAACATGAAGCCGGTGCCGCGGGGCATGGGCTTCACATCAATCACCACATCGCCGAACTGGCCATGGCCGCCGGACTGCTTCTTGTGGCGGCCCCGCTCGGTGACAGGTTTGCGGATGGTCTCCTGATAGGCGACCTTCCTGGGCTGCGTGGTGGCGGCAATGCCGTATTTGCCTTCAAGCCGCTCCAGCCCGACCCGTAGATGCATCTCGCCCTGGCCCCACAGAACCATCTCATGGGTGGTGGGGTTGTGCTCCAGGCTGAGGGAGGGGTCTTCCTCCAGCACCTTCTGCAGGCTCGTTGTGAGCTTCACCTCGTCCTTGCGGTCGGCCGCGGTGATGGCAAGGCCATAAACCGCCGGCGCCACCTTCAAGGGCGCAACCTGTGTGGTGTCGCCCTTCTCCGATGACAGGGTCTGGCCCGTGGCCGCATCATCCAGCCGGCCGAGGCCGATGGTGTCGCCGGCCGTGGCGCCGCCGATCTTCGCCGGCTCCTGGCCCATCACCTGAAAGATGCCGGAGACGCGGGCGGAGTTTGAGCCGCCATCATAAAGCGTCGTGCCGTCCGCAAGGTCGCCGGCCAACACACGGGCGATGGAGAGCTTGCCCCCGTGGCTGGTGTGGAACGTCTTGAGAACCTGCACCACGGTTTCATCTGATCCTGACAGGCCGAGGCGCTGAGCGGTCTTCTCAACCGTTGGGGCCTCGTGGCGCAGGGCTTTCAGGAGGCGCAGGATGCCGTTGCCGTTTTCAGCAGAGCCGATCAGCACCGGCACAATCAGCCCTTCGGCCAATTCCCGGCTGAGATCGCCGAACACCTGGTCGCGCGGGGGCTCCATGTCCTCCAGCAGGGCTTCCATGAGCTCATCATCATAGTCCGCGAGCTTTTCCAGCATGGAGAAGCGCGCTTCGTCCTTGCGGTCGCTGAGCTCTGAGGGCACGTCGATCACTTCGCTTTCCGCATGCTCGCGGTACAGGAAGCCGCGCTCAAGCGCCAGGTCCACAAAGCCCGTGGCAATGCCGTTCTCCCAGATGGGCACTTGGCGCAAGACCAGCGGGTGGGCACTGGCGGGCTGGAGCATGTCCAGCACGTCGCGGACCCGGCCTTCGGCTTTGTCTATCTTGTTGAGGAACAAGAACCGCGGCACCTCATACTCATCCAGCGTTTTCAAGATGAGCTGCAGGGCCGGCACCTTCTTCTCGTCAGGCTCACAGACCACAATCGCCGCATCGCAGGCTGCCAGCACCGCTTGCTGGTCTTGAGAAAATTCAATCGAGCCCGGGCAGTCGATGAAGGTGTAGGTGTCGCCTAGAAATTCCGTATGTGCGCAATTGAGCTCAACGCTCATGCCGTGGGCGCGCGCTTCGGGGGCGGCGTCTCCTACGGTGTTGCCGTCGGCAACCTTGCCTTGTCTGGTGATCGCCCCGGTGCGAAACAGAATGGATTCCAGAAGTGTGGTTTTACCGCTCAAATACGGTCCAACGATTGCAATGGATCTGGGCCCTGTTGCGGGCCCGGCTGCAGTGCTTTCTTGAGTGTCTCCCATAACGTAATCATCCCTCTTTGCTATTTGTGGAGTGGCCTGTCCGGCGCCCCTCACAAAACGCCGGGCCGATCTACCGCTCGTCTTAGAGTGCGAGCTTATGGATAAGGGATGGTCGCGCGTCTGGCGCCCGGATGCAAGGGGCTAGTTCGGGTAAAGATCAATTCTATCGTGGCGCGCAATTTATGGTTAACGGGGGTGTTTGGACGCAAAAGGGGCGGGAGAGTAGACCCCGCGTCCCTGCGAAAGCGGGGACCTTCTCAGCCAAAGGAAAGGTCCCGGCTATGGGCCCTCGCGTTCGCAAGGGCGCAGGAGAGGCGCGAGTCTACGTATTCCTCGTCATTCCCGCGAAGGGGGAGCGGGGATGGCGGAAAGGCGCGGGGCCCCGCCGCTTAAAGCGGCTTGCCCTCGCTGGTTTTCCAGTTCTCCGCCATCAGCGCGTTTGATGGACGCGTCTCATCCAGCAGCTTCTTGGCGGTATCGCCGCCGGCCACCGGCAGGCCGTCCTCATCAATCTTGCCGATCTGCACCAGGACAGAGGCCTGATCCCAGTAGATATGCTCATGATAGAGCTTATCACCCCGGAAGTTGACGATCGCCACCAAAGGCACTTCCACTTTAAGCATCAGTCGAACGAAACAAAGATTAACTTTAGTTGTAGAATTAGCTAGGGTTCTTTCAAAATTTTTGACCAAGCTTTT
>JBCDIP010000181.1:0-6376 GCA_038748855.1 Pseudomonadota bacterium | reverse complement strand
CGAACGCCGCACTGATGTCGCACTTCTCACGCTCAAGAGTTTCAAGGCTTTGGAGGGTTTTAAAGTCGCTGATCACTTTGTGCGGCAACGGCTTGATGCCAAAGTGCGCATACACCGCGTCGAACTTCGACGGCTCCACATCAGCGACAACACGCTCCGGTTCCGACGCTGTCTGTGTCGTGCCCTTAGCACCTTCCAGATAAAGATAGACCAGGCCGCCGGCGAGGCCCAAGCATACCAGAATGATCAAGGCCGGAACCAACATGCCGGCGCCGGAACGCGCTGGCCTGCGGTCTGGGTCGTATGCCCTCATTGGCTGACAAGCCCCCGGTTGTGTTCACACCTTCATTCCACTCTTTAGAGTGGATTTCGCCAGCATTCAAAGGATGGATCGCCGCACCATCCTGCAGACATCCTCAAGCGGTCTTCACCTCATCCAGCCGCAGCTCCTCCACCATCTGCTCGCGCATGATGAACTTCTGCACTTTCCCGGTTACGGTCATGGGATACTCGCTTACAAAGCGCACATAGCGGGGGATCTTATAATGGGCGATCTGGCCCTTGCAGAACGCGCGGATCTCCTCTTCGCCCGCCTCCTGGCCGTCTGAGAGCACGATCCAGGCACACAGCTCCTCGCCATATTTCGCGTCCGGCACACCGAACACCTGCACATCCTGAACCGCCGGATGCCGGTAGAGATATTCTTCAATCTCACGCGGGTAAACGTTCTCCCCGCCGCGGATCACCATGTCCTTGATGCGGCCCACAATGTTGCAATAGCCTTCTTCATCAATGGTCGCCATGTCGCCGGTGTGCATCCAGCCCGCCGCATCAATGGACTCGTCCGTGCGCGCCTCATCGCCCCAATAGCCCTGCATCACCGAGTAGCCGCGGGTCAAAAGCTCGCCCGCCACGCCCGGCGCAACGATGGCACCGGCCTCGTTCACCACCTTCACCTCCACATGGGGATGAATGCGCCCCACCGTGGAGACCCGCCGCTCCACCGGGTCATCGGTGCTGCTCTGGAAGCTCACCGGGCTGGTCTCCGTCATGCCATAGGCAATGGTCACCTCGCTCATGTTCATTTCCGCAATCACCCGCTTCATAATCTCAATCGGACAGGGCGAGCCGGCCATGATGCCGGTGCGCAGGCGCGACAGATCAAACTTCGCAAAGTCCGGGTGATCCAGCTCGGCAATGAACATGGTGGGCACTCCATGCAAGGCGGTGCAGCGTTCAGCCTCAACCGTTTCCAACACGCTCAACGGTTCAAACGCCTCGTCCGGGTACACCATGGCCGAACCGTGGGTGGTGCACGCCAGGTTGCCGAGCACCATGCCGAAGCAATGATAAAGCGGCACTGGGATGCACAGCCGGTCCTCCTCGCTCAGCTTCATGGCCTCGCCTACGAAGAAACCGTTGTTGAGAATGTTGAAATGGGTGAGCGTCGCCCCCTTGGGAAAGCCGGTGGTGCCGCTGGTGAACTGAATGTTGATGGGATCATCAAATTGCAAGGTACCGGCCAGCTCCGCCAGCCGGGCCCGTGACGCATCATCGGCAAGGCCGGCCACATCGGAGAAGGCATAGAAGCCAGGCGCTGGCTGCCCGCCGATCTGGATCAGCGTGGTCAAATGGGGCAAGCGCTCCGCCTTCAGCGCTCCGGGCTTGGCGCCATCGATCTCCGGTGCCAGTTCCCGGATCATCCCGATATAGTCCGATGACTTGAACGCCGCCGTCAGCACCAGGGCCTTGGCGGCCACCTTGTTCAGGGCATAGTCCAGCTCGGCAATGCGGTAGGCCGGGTTGATGTTCACCAGCACGAGACCAGCTTTTGCCGTGGCAAACTGGGTGATAACCCACTCGCTGTTATTGGGCGACCAGATCCCGATCCGGTCTCCCGGCTCAAGCCCCAGCGCCAGAAGACCCGCCGCAAACGCATCCACTTCGCCCTTCAAGTCGCGGTAGGTCCAGCGGATGTTCTGGTGGCGCACGATCAGCGCTTCGCGGTTCGGCCAGCGTTCAACGCTCGCATCGAAGTTCTGCCCGATGGTCTCGCCGATCAGCCCCACAGCACTTGCCCCGTGAACATAAGACTGTTTGAGCATTCCCTTATCTCCTGACCCTGAAAACTGTCGCGCGTTTGCCCCAATCCTAGCCAACCCGCGCAGGCAGGCCAACCGTTACCGGCGCGAAAACCGGGACGTTAAAGTTTTAGTAAAAGTTTCAACAACCCCAGAGTCGTTAATTCACACGTCTATGCCAGATTGCGTATACCGGGTGAGTTTCGGCGTCTTGGGGAAGGTACGTCGACAAAGGCGAGAACCGCCGTGTCGAATGGTGCTGAAATGCTGAAAAGTGCAAAAGCCCGTGCTAAGGGCCGAGAGATCCCCCGGTTAAATCCGAAACATTTCATGGCGAACACCCGTGGCGCCGTAGCCATGACCATTGGTGTTTTTGCATCCGTGCTGATCGCCGCAAGCGGCATGGCGGTCGATTACGCCTCCCTGGTGCTGCAGAAAGACCGGGTGCAGTCCGCCGCGGATGCCGCAACCCTTCTGGCGGCCCGCGAGATGCAAGTTGCCAACACATCCAAGGCACAGTTGAAGGCCATTGCAGACCAGACGCTCCAGGCCAATCTGGGCGCCAAGGGCACCAAATACAGCTTCACCCTGGACGTGGGCGAAGACAAGCAAACCCTTGCGATTGAGGTTAAGGCGGAGGCCACCACCTACTTTATGGACTGGAGCAAGAACGGCTCGGTATCCGCCAAGGCCGTAGCCGCGGTGCACAGCGCCGGCGTGCCTTTGTGCGTCCTGGGACTGTCCCATGAAAAGGACGGCAAGGAGCCCGGTCTCACGCTCAATCAAAACGCCAAGCTCACCGGCGAAGCGTGCGCGGTCTACTCTAATGCCACCAAAAAGGATTCCATTGAGTCCAACTCCGGAGCACTTCTGGAAGCCGGTCTCATCTGCACCTCTGGCGGCGTGAAAGGCGATGTGGACAATTTCAACCCCGCGCCCGTGACCGACTGCCCAACCTTTAAAGACCCTCTGCTGAACCGCGCCGAGCCTGCCTACGGGAGCTGCGACCATAAAGATTTTCAGCTGGGTTTTGATAAGCGCCTGAAGATCAAAGAAAAAGATGTCGAACACGACATCAAGGACGAAACGGAAGACGAGGACTCTGACAAAAAGGGCAAGAAGAAGTTCAAGGAAAAAGAAAAGAAGCCCATCGATACCAGCGACTATGACCGCTCCGTGGTGACCCTGGAGCCGGGCGTTTATTGCGGCGGCTTGTTCATCGGGTCCGGCATCACCGCCAAGCTGAGCGACGGCGAGTACATCATCAAAGACGGTCCGCTTTACATCACCGAGGAAGCCTCGATTGAGGGCGAGTATGTCGGGTTCTTTTTCACCGGCAAGGACTCAAACATCTACTTTGGCCCCCACACCAACATCAATCTGAGCGCACCCAAAGACGGCGACATGGCCGGCATCTTGTTCTTTGAAGAACGCAAGCACAAGAAAATGCGCCCCCACGCCATCCTGAGCGACGGCGCGCGCAAGCTTGAGGGCACCATCTATCTGCCGTCGGGCCACCTCTATGTGGACGCCGATGCCCCAATAGCCGACAAATCGGCCTACACAGCCATCATCGTCAGCCGCCTGGAGCTCTTCGCCGGCCCACACTTGGTGCTCAACACCGATTATGCAGCCACCGAAGTTCCGGTGCCCGAAGGGGTTGGCGCCATGAGCGGCGATGTTTATCTGAAGGAGTAGAAATTAGGATGAGTGATATGGGAGTTGATCATATGACAACGGGCCTCGCCTCGCTGGTGTTGTTGTTCATTTTCCTGCTGCTGTGCGATGCGCTGATGTACCAGATGGGCCGGTGGTTCAGGCAGCGGCGTGAGGGAGCAAAGCGCAGCTAACCTGCCCGCTGCCCCGCACATCGCGCACCGTCATCCCCGCGCAGGCGGGAACCTAGGGGCGGAATACTCGGAGCCTTTCGGCTCTGGGTCCCCGCTTTCGCAGCGATGACGGAGGAGAGAGCAGGGAGTACGAACACCCCCGCTCCCCTGCGAAAGCAGGGGTGCATAGCGCTCCCCTTGCCCTCGGTTCAGAAGGCCAACGCGAACATGAGTGCCAGCAGCTCGGGGGGAACGCGGGGTAATGACCCTTTAAAGACTGTCACCGAGTGACCAAGCCAGGCAACTCTCCGCTTTTTCCAAACATTTGTGCGCGCCGGACCTTATGTCCGGTCTTGAGGACACACCAGGTATTGCCCGCGCAAGCTAGACGTCTACCAAGCTTGCGCGGCCAGCACTCCGGCTCACTCTCCGCGGACTGCACAAACTGCCAGAGCTGGCATGGGGACCCGGTAATGGCCGTCCACCAAAAATTCCGTCAATTGATCGTCCCATGCCGAGTAGATTTGCTCTAAAACTTCTTCAGGCTGCTGGTCCAAGATGACAGCTGCTCTTGCCGCGAAGGTTCTGAAATTCTCCGTGAACTTACCGACAGGGGCGGTGAAGAAGAGAGGAAGGACACACGCCGAAATTTCGCAAAAACCAGTGCGTTCCAGCATTTCCTGCATGGCATCCTCGGAAGAAAGCGCGAAAGGCGGTGGCGACGGCGGCACGGCCGACATATCCGCTAGCCGTTGTATGGTTCCGAACACCATTCGAAAGAGCGCCGATTCCGGAGGGCCGACCCAGTGGCTGAGGGCAACGCGGCCTCCCGGCCTCAATACCCGCGCCATTTCGCTGAACAAGGCGTCCGGATTTGCCAAATGCATGAGCCCGAAGGAACAAATGACGGCATCGTAGCTATGGTCTGCGCGCGGAACAGTCTCCGCATCGCCCGTATCAAACCTCACATCCGGAAACGCATCGCGGGCTGCTTCGATCATCGCTTCGGAGGCGTCTATACCTTCTGCATGGGCCCCCAAGGCGCTCGCGGCGCCGGCAGCCCGGCCGGTGCCGCAACACAAGTCCAGTAAACTCTTTCCAGGGGCTATTTCGGCCATGCTCAAGAGTGTTGGAATTGCCTGCGTGGTAACCTGCCCTGTGAACTGATTGTAAGCACCTGCTCGAGCGTTCCACCCTTCTATTTCTGCTCTTTTGAATCCCTCATAGCCCATGATTTTCCTCGCCAATTACTGTTGGGTGGGCCAGTGTGCTGGCCGGAAACCATATGTGTCAGGGTCAGATTGGCCAGGAGGGGGCCAACTCGGCCAGATAATCATTGGGACGGCTTGAACGTTCATGAGCAGAGACTTCATCAAGGATCCTCTTCGGATCGACATACTCGCCGCGGAGAGTTGCCGGGGCGCCATTCTCTATGGCCTGTATGATCTCCTTGCATCTGTAGGCACCGCCTGGTCCTATCTGACAGAAGGCACGCCACAACCTCCAATGACACGGGTCAGGGTCGTTGCACGTAATAAAGATCCGTTTCGCTGCATCAGCCGCGTGCCGGTCATGCCAGATGCAACATTGGAAGAAGCTAACGATGCGGAAATCGTCTGCCTGCCAAACTTCAGGATCGGGGAGGAAGATAGACCGGGAGACGTTCTGGGACCGGAAATTGACTGGATCGTAAGGCGGCACTCCGCCGGAGCTCGTCTGGCAAGTGCCTGTTCCGGCGCAGCGCTCCTGGCAGATGCTGGACTTTTGGACGGCGAGGAAGCGACAGCCCACTGGTCCATGAGTGACATCTTCCAAAAACGTTATCCCAATGTCGCTTTCCGTCCCGAACGCACCCTCACGTTCGCGGGCGAAGGAGATTCTATCGTGATGTCGGGTGGAATGGCGTCTTGGCAGGATCTGGCTCTCTACTTGATCGCAAGATTTCTCGGACCTGAACATGCAGCCAGATCCGCGCGGTTTTACTGCGTTGATCCTCGCCCCGATGGACAACGCCACTACGCCGCGCCTATGCGGAGGCTGCAGAACGAAGATGCCGTTATCAGGGACTGCCAGGAATGGCTTGCAGATGGATACGGCCAACACGATGCCGTTGGACGCATGGTCGCGCAGTCCGGCCTGCCCAGAAGAACGTTCGACCGTCGCTTTCGTGCCGCCACCGGCTATAGCCCGAACGACTACGTGCAGTCATTGAGGATCGAAGAAGCCAAGCAGCTCTTGGAAATGCAAGAGTACAATGTGGACACGATCGCCGAGGAAGTCGGTTATTCGGACGTTCGCGCATTTCGCCGCTTGTTCAACAAAATGACCGGCCTGAGCCCTGCCGAATATCGGCGACGTTTCTCAAGCAGTGGCTTTCTTTCTGCCCGATGAACCAAGGCGTACGGTAAGGCGAATTTGGGACCAAAAACAGACGTACGCCGAGACGTGTCCGAGACTTTAGATTGG
>JBCDIP010000180.1:0-6388 GCA_038748855.1 Pseudomonadota bacterium | reverse complement strand
TGTTGGACAAGGCACGGGCCCATGACCTTCTAATCATCGAGGATGATTATGAATTCGAAACCAACTATGTGAACGAGCCCTGCCCGGCGCTGAAGTCGCTGGATGATGAAGAGCGCGTGCTTTACATCGGCTCGCTCTCAAAAACCCTGTTCCCCGGTCTTCGCTTGGGCTTCCTGGTGGGCCCGCCCGAACTCATCCGCGAGGCCCGGGCCTTGCGCCGGCTCATGGTGCGCCATGCGCCCAACAACAATCAGCGCACAGCAGCCCTCTTCCTTTCGTTGGGCCACCACGACAGCCTGATCCGCCGTCTGCATCGCGCCTACAGAGCTAGATGGGACATTATGGGGGAGGCCTTACAGACCCACTTCCCCGATGCTGCCCGTGTGCCGGGCTTTGGCGGGACCAGCTTTTGGGTGCAGGGCCCTCCGGGTCTCGACAGCGAGGTTTTGGCTGCACGGGCAGCGGAAAACGGCATCTTGATTGAGCCCGGCCGCATTCACTTCGCCAACCCGACCGACCCGTGTCGCCACTTCCGCCTCGGCTTCTCATCCATCGCAGAAGAGAAGATCGAGCCCGGCATCAAGCTCTTGGCCGAGATCGCCCAAGGCCAAGCCAAGGCAGCGTGAGGCCATGGCACTCTGGCGCAATCATCTGGCCTCATCTGGTCCTGTCATGGGGCCAAAAACAGGTCTAAGGACACCCATCCGTCCCCACTGGTCCACAACCTATGTGCGCCACGCGGACACCTCTCAAACATATTCCGCCCGGGCCCATAACGGCCCAAAGCGCACTTAGGAGTAAGCACGATGCTTATTGGCGTTCCCAAGGAGATTAAGGTCAAAGAATTCCGCGTCGGCATGACCCCGACCGCAGTGCGCGAAGTGGTTGCGCGTGGCCACAAGGTGATTGTGGAAACCGGCTGCGGCATCGGCATTGGTATGGACGATGCGGCCTATGAGGCAGCTGGCGCCGAAGTGGTGAAGACCGCAAAAGACATTTTCGACAATGCGGAAATGATCGTGAAGGTGAAAGAACCCCAGGCGGCTGAGCGGGCCATGCTGTCGGAAGGCCAAGTGTTGTTCACCTATCTGCACCTGGCACCGGATCCGGAGCAAACGAAAGATCTGGTGGAAAGCGGTGCAACGTGTATTGCGTACGAAACCGTAACCGGTCGCACCGGCGGTCTTCCCTTGTTGGCCCCTATGTCTGAGGTGGCCGGGCGGCTGTCGATCCAGGCTGGTGCCTACTACCTTGAAAAGGCCCATGGCGGCCATGGTGTTCTGCTTGGCGGTGTACCAGGCGTGGACCCGGCCAAGGTTGTTGTTCTGGGCGGCGGCATGGTGGGGCGTCACGCAATCCACATCGCCCTCGGCATGGGCGCCGATACCTGGGTCATCGACAAGAACGTGGACGTTCTGCGCCAATGCTGGCAGCAGTTCGACCGTCCGTTGAACACGGTCTATTCCACAATCGACGCGATTGAGCGCCATCTTGCCGACGCTGACCTGGTGATCGGCGGCGTCCTCATCCCTGGCGCGGCAGCGCCCAAACTGATCACCGCCGATCTGGTGAAGACCATGAAGCCGGGTTCGGTGATTGTGGATGTGGCCATTGATCAGGGCGGCTGCGCAGAGACCTCAAAGGCCACCACCCATGATGACCCGGTCTATGTGGTGGACGATGTGATCCACTATTGCGTTGCTAATATGCCGGGCGGTGTTCCAAAAACCAGCACATACGCGCTGAACAACGTCACCCTCCCTTTCACCCTGGCGCTGGCCGACAAGGGATGGCGCAACGCCTTGGCCGAGGACGAGCATCTGCTTGCGGGCCTTAACGTGCACAAGGGCAACGTGACGTATAAGGCTGTTGCCGAAGATCTGGGCTATGCGTTCATGGATCCGCGCGAAGCCCTTCGGGTCTAGTAGCGCCGATCATAGTTTGGGCGGTGGGGTCAATCCCCGCCGCCTTCAGCGCTTGAACTCCGAAGATTTAAGCGCAACATAGGGCCGATGAGCCCTGCCCACCAACCTGAGACCAAAGTGGAGCGCGACGCCCTTCAGCGGGTGGACCGTTCCTGGCTGGCACGCTTTCCCGATGCGATTGCGCGCATGGTCCGGGCCGGGACGGACGGCTTTCCCTCCCAAACCAAGCGCCGACTGATCATCACCAATGTGACGGCTTACCTGGCAGCAGCGTCAGCCTTCGCGATGGCGCTGTCTTATGCTTTCCACGACCTCCTTATGTTGCGTTGGGCGGTCATCGTCAGCTTGATCACCGTGTCCGTGTGCCTCTCCATTCCTTTTCTTCACAGGTTTGGTGCTGGCGTTGCTGCCCCGGTGTTGGCCACATGGCTGTTCGTTTCGGTATTTGCCTTCGCGTTCATGTTCGGCCGCGACGCAGGCATGCAGCTCAACTACTTTGGCGCCGGGGCTGTTGCTTTCGTCATTTTTGGGCTCAACCGTCTGGGTCTCATCCTGGTGGCTATCCTGAGCGGGCTGGCGCTGCATTTCGCCATCCACTTCCTGTTCCTGAAAGGCTACATCCAAAGCAGCGTTCCAGACTGGTTTATCGCCCAGCTCTATGTGGTCTCGGCCACTTCCATTATGGCGATCATCGCCATTGTCGTTTGGTACGCCCTGCGTGTGGCCGCCGATGCCGAGGAGCGCTCAGAGCGCCTGTTGCGCAACGTGCTGCCGGACAGCGTGGCCGAGCAGCTAAAGAACAGGCCCAACCAGATGATTGCCGAGCGCTATGATGCGGCAACCGTGCTGTTCGCCGATCTGTCGGGGTTCACCCCCCTTTCAAGGCAGATGGACGCTGCAGATATCATCGATCTGCTCAACACCATATTCACTAAGTTCGATGAGGCCGGCGCCAAGGCCGGGACGGAGAAAATCAAAACAATTGGCGACGCCTATATGGCGGTCTCGGGCCTCCCCCTGCCCAATCCCAATCATGCCCGTGACATTCTCGAACTGGCCAAGGAAATGCAGCAGCTGATCGCGCTTGTGTCTGAGCAACGGGGGCTGGACCTCAGTCTTCGCATCGGCATCGCAACCGGCCCCGTGGCCGCCGGCGTCATTGGCCAGGCTAAATTTGCCTATGACGTGTGGGGAGAAACGGTGAACTTGGCCTCGCGCTTAGAATCCCATGGGCAGGAGGGACGTATCCAGGTGTGTGAGCAGACTTATGCCGCACTCGCCGAGACGCACGCGTTTGAAAAGCAAGCCCCGATGGAGATCAAGGGCATAGGCCGCACTCAGACCTGGCTTCTTGCCAGTGATCAGGTCACCCAAACATAAGCCCTATTTACAGTCAGGCGGATCCAGCATCTCCAGGTGCGTAAGTGCGCCACGCATTTTGAAGTCGCCATAATCGATCGTAAGATCGCCTGTGACCCCGTTGTCGAAAAGCTGAAAGCTCATCTGGTGTGACGGCACCTGTTCGCCCTCAACTTTCTCGGTCGGATCATAGTAACTCACGGTCATGGGCCAAGACGCCAGCGGTTTGAGCGCATCATTGTGCTTGCCCTGGTTGGCATGCTTCGCCTTGCCGGGCTCACGCTTCACCCCAATCACAGATGTCGCGGTATAGACCTTTTTATCCGCAGATCCTTCATAGAGGTTGACTTCATCTATCGTTTTGCCGTCCCGGGCGAGTTCCAGGAGCCGGCGGGTATGGGCTAGAGGAAAAGCGGTGTCCTTGGGCAGATTAAAAGTTTCTTCTTTGGGCTTTGACATGGCCACCGCGCCAGAACCGCTGCCGATCCGCGCCCGTCCCTTTGCCTCGGTCTGGAGTTTGCCGTTGACATATTCCCGGCTGGAGAAATCCATGGTTCGTCCATCGGCCGTCTCAAACGACGAATTGTGAATGTCCAACATGGAAGTCTTGCCGCGGCGCAGGGTAAACTGGTTGAGGAACCTGACATTGACGGTCCAACCGTCACAACCGGCAGCGGAAATCTCCACTGCCAAACGCCCGCGGGCCGCGCGTATCCCGGAGCGCTCCCGAGCATCAGCCAGCTTGAGATCGTACACCGCGCGGTGTGGAGCGAGCCCAGCCGCCGCATTTGTTGCCGTCGGCACTCCAACCATGCACAGTCCGGCCAGTATCAGCGATTTGGTGAGAACAGCGCGTTTTTTCATTGCAATCAGTCGTGCGTGATGCATTTCTGGGATCTTCCTTGATAGGCGCCAATCGCCCTCATCTAGTCTATTCGTCAGCATTTATCCATATGACCATTTCCGGCAAGCCCAAACTTTTCGTGACCCGTAAACTCACCCAAGACGTCGAGGACCGCATCGCCGGCGCGTACGAGCCAGTATTCAACGATGATGACCACATGATGAGCCCCGCCGAGCTCGCGGAGAAAGCACAAGGTTGTGACGGCGCACTGGTCACCACCACAGAGCTCATCGACAAGAGTTTCATCGATGCCTTGCCCGATTCGCTGAAAATTGTGGCCACTTTCTCGGTGGGATACGACCATATTGATGTGCCGGCCGCTGAGGCCAGAGGGATCACGGTGACCAACACCCCTGATGTTCTAACCGACGCCACCGCAGACACCGCCCTGCTCCTAATGCTGGGAGCTGCCCGCGGCGCCGTGTGGGGGGAACGGATGGTGCGCGACGCCACATGGACGTCCTGGTCCCCCACCCACCCACTGGGCCACGATATGACGGGCCGGAAGCTCGCAATCTTGGGCATGGGCCGGATTGGTCAGGCGGTGGCAAAACGCGCCCGAGGCTTCGATATGGAGATCCACTATCACAAGCGCTCCCGCCTGCCTGCCAACCTGGAGCAAGGCGCGGTTTATCACGAAACACTAGAAGGTTTGTTCGCCAATGGGGAGTTCCTCTCAATCAATTGTGCCTCAACGCCAGAAACCCGAGGACTGATCAACGCTGAAACCATCGCACTGCTTCCAGATGGCGCTATTCTCGTGAATACGGCACGCGGTGACGTCGTTGATGACGACGCTCTCATCGCCGCGATCGAAAGCGGCAAGCTGGCGGCTGCAGGATTGGACGTGTTCGCCGGAGAACCAGCCATTGATGAACGCTACCGTGCTTTGAAAAACACCTTTTTGTTGCCCCACATCGGCTCGGCAACATTGGGCACCCGCAGCGCCATGGGCATGCGCGCGGTCGACAATCTGGATGCATTTTTTGCTGGAAAAACCCCCGGTGATCTGGTCACTGCGGGCTGAATTCAACCCCCAAACGAAGGATTTTGAAGATGGGCAAAATTGACGATCGGCTGGCCGAAATTGGCGTGGAGATCCCTCAGGCAGCTGCGCCTGTGGCCAACTATGTGGGCTATGTCCAAAGCGGCAACATGGTGTTTGTATCCGGTCAGGTGACCATTGAGAACGGCGAGTTCAAGTATATCGGCAAGGTCGGAGAGGACTTCACGGTTGAGGAAGGCGCAGCTGCGGCCCGCTTGTGCGGCATTAATATCATCGCTCAGGTCAAAGCCGCATGCGGTGGCGATCTGGACCGGGTCGTGCGCGTGGTCAAGTTGGGCGGCTTCGTCAATGCTCCGGTGACGTTCACCGATCACCCCAAGGTGATCAACGGCTGCTCAGATCTCATGGTTGAGGTGTTTGGCGACAAGGGCCGCCATGCCCGTTTCGCGATGGGCGCAGGATCCTTGCCGCTTAACGTGGCCGTCGAAGTGGACGCTGTGTTCGAGATCGAGTAAGCCGCGTTGATCCCAATGGCTCCAGGCATGCGGCGAGCGCTCAGCTGGCTCACCGACAGGCCGGTGGCTCATCGCGGGCTGCACGATAAAACCACTGGCATTATCGAAAACACCGAGAGCGCCGTTCAGGCGGCGCTCGACGGTGCCTATGCTATTGAGGTGGATCTTCAACTCACAGAGGACGGCGAGGCGGTTGTGTTTCACGACTACACCCTTGACCGCCTGACCACTTCGAAGGGGCCTGTGATTGCCCGAACGGTCAGTGATCTAAAGCAAGTGCAGTTCAGTGCCTGTGCCGACAAGATCCAGACCTTGCCCGAACTCCTTGAGCAGGTTGAGGGCAAAGCCACGCTCATGCTGGAGATAAAAAGCCTCTGGCAGAATATTGGCCCGCTTGAACAGCGGGTGGCGGAGGTTCTGGCCACATATCAGGGCCCTGCGTCAGTGATGTCGTTTGACCCGCACTCCATGACCGCTTTCAGAGCAATCGCGCCCCATGTGATCCGCGGGCTGGTCTCAGAACGTTTTGAGCCAACGGAAGAGTGGCGGTTCTTGTCCGTTGCCCAGCGCCTCGCCTTGCGCCACGGAGTGCATCTGCCCCAGTGCGATCCCGATTTTCTGCACTATCACGTTAAAGGACTGCCCTACGGCCCCACGCGTTTGTTCAGGAAATTGGGGC
>JBCDIP010000179.1:0-6400 GCA_038748855.1 Pseudomonadota bacterium | reverse complement strand
TGCCGGTGCCCGACAGGCCGAAGAAGAGAGCCGCATCCCCGTCCGGGCCCACATTGGCCGAGCAGTGCATGGGCATGACATTCTTGGCCGGCAGGAAATAGTTGAGCGCGCCGAACACCGATTTCTTGGTTTCGCCGGCATATTCCGTGTTGCCGATCAGCACCAGACCTTCAGAGAGGCTGCCGGCGATCACCGTATCGGTGCGCGAGCCGTGACGTTCGGGGTCCGCCTTGAAGCTGGGCAGATTGATGATGGTGAGATCAGGAGCAAAATCCGTCAGCTCACCGCGCTCGGGCCGGCGCAGCAGGTGGCGGATAAAGAGGCCGTGCCAGGCAAATTCAGTGATGACCCGCACCTTGATCTGATAGTTCGGATCGGCCCCGCCATGAAGATCGTGGACGAAGATCTCCATCCCCTGAAGATGGGCGGTCATATCTTCTTTGAGAGCAGCAAAGTGCTCCTCCGACATGGATTTGTTATTGTCCCACCACACGGTGCCGTCGGTTTCGCTGTCGCGGACAATGAACTTGTCCTGTGCGGAACGCCCGGTGTGCAAGCCGGTGGTCACGGCAAAGGCGCCTTTGTCCGTGGCGATGCCTTCGCCGCGGGCTATTGATTGGTCATAAAGCTGTTTTGCAGAGAGGTTCCAGTGTTCGGCTTTTGCGCCGGCAAACCCCTGCTTTGCAAGAGAAAAACTGCTGACCGTGGGTCCCAGATCCTCCACGCGGCCGCTCCCTTATTGTCCTGCCCATGTCATTTTTGTGAAGCTTATACAGTAATCTTGTGGCCGCACCTAGACGCCTTTGGGATTACTCTTAAGTTTTTACTCTATGAGATGGGGAAATGATTTTGTTTTCGCCGGCTCATATAATGGCATGGCGCACCCGAGCTGACACCCATTCGCTTACAATAACCGTTGCCAGAATGACAATCAAAATCAGCGAAACCTGGGTCCAGGCCAGGGTGGAAATTGACGCATCGAGCTGAATACCAATGCCGCCGGCCCCCACCAGGCCCAGCACGGTGGATTCGCGGATATTGATGTCCCAGCGGAACACAGAGATACCGGCAAAGGTGGGCAGAATTTGAGGCACCACGCCGTATATGAGTTTTTGCCCGCCGCTGGCCCCTGTGGCCTCAATGGCTTCCACTTGCTTGGCATCAATTTCTTCGATCGCCTCATAGAGCAGCTTTGCGCAGAACCCGATGGAGCGGAAGCCAATGGCCAGAACGCCTGCGAACACGCCGGGCCCGATGATCGCCACAAGCATAAGCGCCCAAATGAGCGAGTTGATGGAGCGCGATGACACAATGACAAAAAGCGCAAAGGCGCGCACAGCACCATTGGGCGTGGTGTTGCGCGCCGCCAGGAAGGCGATGGGAAACGCCATGGCGATGGCCAGCAACGTGCCCAGTGTGGCAATGTTGATCGTGTCCCACACCGGCTGCCACAGCTTATCCATATAGCTCCACTTGGGCGGAACCATGCGCGAGGCCATATCCGCTGCCTGCCGGGGGGCATCGGTCACGAAGAACCACACCGTCTTGTCGGACACCAGCTTCCAGCAATAGACGACAATGGCCACGCCAATGAGCCAGGCGCCCCAAATGCTCCACTGGGCGGCCGTTGTGCGGCGGCGCCAGACGGGGGTTTCCTCTGTCCCTAAGACCGGCATCACTGCACCCACTTTCTGAGGAAGCCGGAGCTGTATTCCAGCACCATGACGATCACGATGATGATGACCAAGATCGCCGCGGCGGAATCAAACTCATAGCGGTCGAAAGCGGTAAGCAAGGTTGCCCCGATCCCGCCTCCGCCAACGATGCCCACAACAGCTGATTCCCGGAAGTTGATGTCCAGCCGGTAGACCGCCAGCCCGATCATGCGCGGCATGACCTGAGGCTGGATGGCATAGTTCACCCACTGGAACCAGCCTGCGCCCGTGGCCTTGATCGCCTCAGCCTGGCCGGGGTCCATATCCTCAATGTCTTCGGCCAAGAGCTTGGCGTAGAATCCCACCGTTGCGATGGAGAGCGCCAGGAACCCGGCAAAGGGCCCGAAACCGAAGAGTTTCACCGCAAAGATGGCCAAAATCACTTCAGGAAAGGTGCGCGACAGGGCTATCACGGCCCGGCAGAACAGATAGACCGGCATTGAGGCCAGATTGCGCGCCGCACCGAGCCCCACGGGAACGGACAGGGCGATCCCCGCCACCGTGGCAATCACGGTCATCCAGATGCTCTCCAGAATGCCGTCGACGATGGAATCCCAACGGCTGACAAAATCAGGTGGAAAGAACGCGGTGATGAACTTCTGTCCGCGCGGCAAGCCCTCCGCCACGCGCCCCCAATTGATGTCCATGGTTCCAAGCGCAACGGAAAGATAGATGGCCGCGCCGAACCATAACGCCCACCTGAGCAGGCGGTTGCCGATCAGCGGCGGCTTCTTCCAGGTGCGCGGATAGGAGTTGGCGGTTGTCTCGCTCATTCCTCTCAAGCCTCCGCCGCGGCCTCTGCGCCGTCCTCTTCGTCCACCTTTTCTATGGTGGCCTCCCAGTCTTCCTCGCCGTAGATCTCGGTGAGCACATCAGGGGTCAGTCCATCAGGCGGGCCGTCATAGACGATTTCGCCGAGCCGCAAGCCCACAATGCGTTCAGCAAACATCTGGGCCAGCAGCACGTCGTGAATATTGATGATCGCCGCAAGACCCCGTTCTTTACAGAGCTCACAGATGAGCCGCATGATCTGACGGGAGGTCTTAGGGTCCAAGCTCGCCGTGGGCTCGTCCACCAACAGCAGTTCCGGGTTCTGGATGAGCGCCCGGGCAATCCCCACCCGCTGGCGCTGGCCGCCGGACAGCTCATCGGCGCGCTTGTCCACCATGTCCTTCAGGCCCACCCGGTCGAGCAGCCGAAACGCTTCTTGCACATCATCGCCGGGAAAGCGCCGGAACCAGCTTTGCCAAAAGCCCACATAGCCAAGCCGGCCCGACAGGACATTTTCCATCACCGTCAGGCGCTCCACCAGAGCGTATTCCTGGAAGATCATGCCCATGCGCCGCCGCGCTGCGCGCAGACCGCTCTGGGAGAGACCCGTTAAGTCCGTATCGTTCAGAACAGTGCGCCCAGATGTGGGCTCCACCAGCCGGTTGATACAGCGGATGAGTGTGGATTTGCCGGCACCGGACGGCCCAATGAGCGCCATCACCTGCCCGTCGGGGATCTCCAGATCAACGCCCTTCAGCGCCTCATCACCCGTGCGATAGCGCTTGTGCAGACCTTCAAGTCGCAGCATGACCTAAGCCCCTCAACATCCCACCCAAAGAAAGATGAACTGCCGGCTCCCTCTTAAAGCCGGCAGTTCCATTTCGCTCAGTGAGGCCCTCACCTCACTTACAATCGTACGTCACGCCGTTGGCCGCATCGATCTGGCGGATCACAGCCCAATCGCTCTTGTGATGGATAGAGACGAACCGGCCTTCTTTCTTGAACTCTTTTTGAAGTTCGGAACCCTCCCAGGGGAAGGTGAAGAATGCATGCTTGATCTTCGCGGCCACAGCTGGGTGCAGGTTATGCGCATGGCCATAGCCTGTCGTCGGGAAAGTTTGCGATTTGTAGACCGTGCGGATCTTGGACGGATCAACCGCATTACGGCGGATCATGCGCTTCAACACCGAGTTGGCCACGGCGGCAGCTTCATAGTCTTTGTTGGCAACGCCCAAAATGGAGTTGTCATGCTTGCCGGAGAAGGTGGTCTTGAAGTCCTTGTCGGCTTCCATGCCAAAGCTGCTTTTCAGGATCGCAGACGGCGCCTTAAAGCCGGAGTTGGAAGTGGGCGAGGTGAACGCCAGCGTTTTGCCCTTCAAATCGTTTGGGCTTTGGATGGGGCTGTCGGCGGGCACGATGATTTCCATCTCGTAGCCGAAAGAGCCGTCCTTGGCCGCCATCATGGCGAACGGCACCATGCCTGCACAGGACACTGCCACCGGGTTCCCGCCTGTGTTCACGCCGGCAATATGGAGCCGGCCTGAGCGCATGGCTTCATATTGGGCGGCATATGACTGCACCGGGAAGAAGACCACCTTCCTGCCGGTGACCTCTGACATGTGCTTGATGAAACCATCCCACACCTTGGCGTATACGGCCGGGTCTTCAACCGGTGTGTAGGAGAAAATGATGGTGGACGGATCCACCCACTTGCTGTCGTCAAGCGGAAGGTCGGCGACCTGGTCATTGTTGCGGTCGCAATATTGTTTATCGAGCGTGCCGCGGGGACACTCTTCAGCAACCGCCGACCCGGCAAAGGTGGTCAGGCCCAATGCCAATACAGCACTTAAAAGTTTGCGCATTATCTTCTCCCTTTTAATCCGGGTTTGTCTCCGCCCGGATTTGTTAAACTGTATGAATTCATAGTGCCGCCAAAGCGGCAAGGAATCCAGCCCCTACCCCAATGCAATGACAGTTATGCAACACGCGCTAACCGCAAGGTGCCCTTGAGAGCGTTACTGCGCGTCATAGCGTTCCCTGGCCAGGTCCAATTCGGGGAAATTCTGCTCCGCCCACCGATCCAGCGTGATGAGCGCCTGGCTCAACGAGGCGCCCAGAGGGCTGAGCTGGTATGTGACATGAGGGGGGACGGTTTGCATGTCCTGGCGAATGACGAGCCCGTTGCGTTCCAACTCGCGAAGGGTCTGTGTCAGCATCTTTTGTGAGATCCCTTCGATACGCCGCATGAGGCCCCCATTGCGCATGGGCCCGTCGGCCAGCGCCGATAAAATCAACACTGTCCATTTGCTCGCAATCAGCTCCAGGGCATCGCGGGCCGAGCAACTTTGATCAAACACGCTGGGCGTGGTGTTGGGGTCCATTGCATCCTATCTCCATAGTTACCAAAAGGTGCGTACTTGTCGTCTGGTGACCGCTCTATATATCGTCAACATCACATCGCCATGCAACAGGAGACCCAATAAATGAAAGCCCTGGTCATCAGTTCCAGCCCCAGACGGGACGGGAATTCCGCAGCGCTCGCCCGCGAAGCAGTCCGCGGACTTCAGAACGCGCAGCACGACGCGAAGCTTCTGCACCTGGAGGACGTGTTGAACGGCTTCCTGCGCGATTGCCGAACCTGCCGCGGACCGGACGGCAGGTGCTCCATCAACGACAGCCATGGCGATGTGTTCTTGAACGATCTTCTTCCAGCAGACGGGCTGATCGTTGCGTCACCGGTCTACTGGTACGGGATGTCAGGCCAGCTAAAGGCCTTCTTTGACCGCATGTTCTGTTATGTGGCAGCCTCCTATCCCGCATCAGATGAGGTCGTTGCAAGGCTGCAGAACAAGAGAATTGGGCTGATCCTCAGCTCCGAAGAAACCTTCCCGACCGTCTCAGCCGGGATCGTTCATCAGATCCAGGAATATGCGCGCTACACACGCTCAGAGTTTGCCGGCGTTGTCCACGGCTTTGGGAACGCTCGAGGAGATGTGGCGCGAGATCCCGGCAACCCGCTGCTCCAGGCACACCGGTTTGGAGAAACCTTCTTCAGCGCACCGGCCAGCGACTACAAGATCGACACACCCAGGCCCGGCAAACTCTGGACGGACCGGCTCGCGCCATATCCTGGGACCGCCGTCACTGCGTAGCGGAACGGGCCTTCAACGTCCACGTGCCGTTCGCAAACTTCATGTCGAACCGCGCCAGGAAAGACAGACCCAAAAGCCCGTCAATCTGTTTGCCCAGCTGTTCCTTGGCATCGCCAAGCGTCACCACCGTCACCTTGTCTGCCGTTGCCTTTTGAACGGAGATCGTATCGGCGACCGCCACCCGGCCCACGGTTATGCCGTTCGCCGTGCGCAACAGAACTTTACTGCCGTCCACTTCGCGAAGCTTGGCGCGTTCCGCAAAAGCTCTGTTGACGGAGACATAGCTCGCGCCCGTATCCAGAACGAACTTACCCGAGACACCATTGATTTTGGCCCTCACCAAGATCGCCTTGGACCCACTTTGCCGGATCTTGGCGGTGCCGGACGTGTAGCTGCTGGCACACTTGCCCTGCTGCTCATACCGCGCGATCAAACCGCGCGACTGTGACGTTTCGCGATTGACCGGGTCCAACGACACCCATGTCTGGATCGGTGTGATGGCTTCGCAGACCCGATCGAGGTTCTCATACATTTTCGCCTGATGCATGAACACCGCACTGCTCACTCGCTCAAGCTGCGGGGAGAGCTCAACCGTTGTGATGAAATCATCTAGCGCTGCTGCATGGTCGCCTTTCTTCATCAGGCCCAGCCCGCGCCAATAGTAGAAGTTGGGCACAAACGCCTTGTGCTCGATCAGCATGTTCGCAACTTTGATCTGCTCGGCGTGAGCATTGATCTCCGCAAAGGTGTGCCACGCCCGCG